>JBAWYY010000095.1:0-8691 GCA_037143285.1 Alphaproteobacteria bacterium
GAACGCGGCCGCGAGACCCTGCGCTTCGGTCCGATGAAGCCGGTCGGCCTCACCAACCGCCATAAGCCCGATGAAAAGCCCTATGCGGTTGCGCAGCTGCGCCAAGACAACAAGCTCGGCACGCTATTCAACATGACGGGCTTCCAGACCAAGATGAAATATGGTGAGCAGGCGCGCATCCTGCGGATGATCCCAGGCCTCCAAAACGCGGAGTTCGCGCGCCTCGGCGGCATCCACCGCAACACCTATCTCAACTCGCCGACCATGTTGGACGCCTCGCTGCGCCTGAAAGCCATGACCCGGTTGCGCTTCGCAGGCCAGATCACCGGCTGTGAGGGCTATGTGGAAAGTGCTGCCATCGGCGGCCTTGCCGGGCGATTTGCAGCAGCTGAACGGCTGGGCCGCGCGCCAGACCTGCCGCCGCTCACCACAGCCCATGGCGCGCTCCTCGGCCACATCACCGGTGGACACTTGGAAACGGTCGAAGCAGGTCCCCGCTCCTTCCAGCCCATGAATGTCAATTTCGGCCTCTTCCCCCCCTTGGAAAAAGTGCCGAGCAAGGGGCCCAACGGCGAGCGCCTGCGCGGTGCGCAAAAATCCCAGGCGAAGAAACGCGAAATGTCGGCGCGCGCGCTTTTGGATTTGCAAGCCTGGTTGACGGGCCCAACGAGCATCGCGGCCGAATGAGAGACTAAATTTTGCGCGCCCGTCGCGCGCTGCGCCACAGCGTCCATTGCCGCCGCCATTGCGGGACATCGACCCGCGAACGGAAGGGGTCGCCATCCACGGCGTCCATTCGGTCGAGATAGAGCCGACAGAGCGCGGCGGGCAGAAACGCCGGCATCACCTCCGGCGGGATTTTGCCGACCAACAGACCTGCCGCCTCGATATGGTGGCGCGCGAGCGCCCGCATCTCGGCCAAAGCCGCCCTTAACCCCGGCGAATCCTTCCCGGCTGTGACCGCTTCGGCCGTCACCCCATGGCGCGCAAGCACCTCAATCGGCACATAGATCTGCCCGCGTGACGCATGGATTGGCAAGGCGCGCAGAAGCCCGGTGATAGCAACGGCCACCCCCATATGCCCCGCGACATCAGCGGTCGGCGGCACCTGACCGTCGGCCAAGACCATCGCCGAGAGTTGCATGAGGGATGAGGCGGTTTCGCCGGCATAGCCCTCAAGGTCGAGCACGGTCGGCATGGGATCGTCATAGAGATCGAAGACGCGGGCATCGATGAGGTCAATCAGCGGCTTGATTGGGAGCGCACGGCGCGCGACCACATCAAGGAGCGCTGCCGCTACGGGATGCGCTCCGACCAGGCGCCTGCCCTCACCTTGAAGCGCGTCACGCCACCATTGCAGCCGCACTTCGCCCGGCAAGGGGTCGCGCACGCGCTCTCTGACACTCGCGATCTCCAGCCCAAAGGCGTGAAGCGCAAAGAGATCCGCCCGGAACGCAGCCGGCGCGAAAAGGTTCGCCAAATAGCGATCCTTATCGCCCTCGCGCAGTAACGCCTCGCAATGGAGAAAGGCGATTTCGAGAGGATCTTGTGCGTGGCTCGCCATGGTCGGCTCAAGCAACCGCGATCAGGGCGGCAGCCACCGCGCGGTTTTCGCTGAGCAAGATGTTGTAGGTCCGAGCGGCCGCGCCGGTGGTCATCACATCGACCCCAATCTTCGCCTCGCGGAAGGCCCAGCGCAGCGGCTCAGCCAAAAAGATCGGCTCAGTGCCCGCGCCAATCAACAGGGTCTCTATGTTCTCGCGCTCGGCAAATACTGCATCGAAAGCACCAACGGTCAGGCCTGCAACATCGGTGACCGGCCAGATATGGACGCCTGAGGGAAGCGCCAAAATCGAACCGCGATGGCTCATATCGCCAAAGCGGAAGCCACCATTGCCATAGGCATCGATCAGGTGGCGGCCGGGCACGAAGCCGTCATGCAGCCTCGTGACCGGTTGGCCGCGCGCCATCTCAGCTCCGCGCCTTGGCGGGAGCGGTCTCGTCAGTGGCAACGGTGCCAGCGCCGAAGCCGCCGGTTTTCAAACCGAGATAGATCAGGATCGGCGAGGCGATGAAGATGGAGGAATAGGTGCCGACCACCACGCCCACCAGCATGGAGGCCGTGAAGCCCTGAATGACCTCGCCGCCGAAGAAGAACAGCGCCAGAAGCGCCAGAAACGTGGTCATGGCCGTGATGGTAGTGCGCGACAGCGTCGAGTTGATCGCCACATCCAACAGTTGATCGACCGGCATCTTCTTGTGCTTGCGCAACATTTCGCGAATGCGGTCATAAACGACGACGGTGTCGTTCAGCGAGTAGCCGATGATGGTCAAGACGGCAGCAATGGAGGTGATATCGAAATCCGCCCGCGTGATGACAAAGAACCCGACCATCGCCACGATGTCGTGGAGGGTCGCGATCATCGCGCCGATGGCAAATTGCCATTCAAAGCGGAACCAGAGGTAGACCAGCACGGCGAGGATCGACAGGACGACGCCGATAATCGACATCTGGACGAGCTCGTTGGACACGGTCGGCCCAACTACCTCTGTACGCCGCACATCGAAGGAATCGCCAAGGGCCTGGCTGACGCGGCGAAGCGCCGCCTGCTGACCGGGCTCACCACCCGGCTGCTCGCCATAGCGGATCAGCACGAGCGTCGGCCCGCCGAATTCCTGGATCTGCACATCGCCGATATTCACGGTCGAAAGCACCGACCGCAGCTTGTTGATATCGGCAGGACCTGCCTTCGACTGCAGCTCCACCAAGGTGCCGCCCTTGAAGTCGATGCCGACATTCAGGCCGAACAGGAGGAAGCCGCCAATGGTGACAAGCGACAGCAGCGTCGAGACGAAGAACGCCACCGGCCGAAACCGCATGAAGCTGAAGGAGGTATTGTCTGGAACGAGGCGTAAGAGACGCACGGTGAGCTCCTTGCCCGTCAGAGCGGGATGCGCGCAGGTTTGAACCAGCGCAGCCAGAGAACGACCAGGAAGCGGGTCAGGGTGATGGCGGTGAACATGGTGGTGACGATGCCGAGACCAAGGGTCAGGGCAAAGCCTTTCACCGGACCCGTGCCGAGATAGAACAAGATCACGCAGGCGATGAACTGGGTGACGTTTGCATCCATGATCGTGCCGATGGCCTTGGAGAAGCCCGCATCCACCGAGGCCAAGACCGAGCGACCGTTCTTCCATTCTTCGCGCACGCGCTCGAAGATCAAGACGTTGGAGTCAACGGCCATACCGACGGTCAAGACGACGCCCGCGATGCCCGGCAATGTCAGTGTTGCACCCATGAGGCTCAAGAGCCCGAACATCATCAAGACGTTCACGATCACAGCGATATTGGCAAAAAAGCCGAAGACGCCATAGGTCGCAAAGATGAACACGATGACGAAGATCGTGCCGATGGCGGCCGCCCGCGTGCCGGCTTCGATGGAGTCTTTACCAAGCGAGGCGCCGACTGTGCGCTCTTCAACCACCGTCAAAGGTGCTGGTAGCGCACCGGCGCGCAAGAGGAGCGCGAGGTTCGACGCACTTTCCGCCGTGAACCGACCGGAGATCTGACCGGAGCCGCCTAAGATCGGCTCGCGGATGACCGGCGCCGAGACCACCTTGTTGTCGAGGATGATGGCAAAGGGTCGATTGACGTTTTCAGTCGTGGCAGTCGCAAATTTCCGCCCACCGAGCGCATTGAAGCGGAAGCTAACCACCCACTCAGCTTGCTGCGCGCTAAAGGCTGCCTGCGCATCAATCAGCTCTTCGCCAGTCACAATCGCGCGGCGTTGAATGAGGTAGGGAACCTGGCCGACAACGGCTGAGCCTGCGCGCTGCTCTTCATAGAGGATGACCGAGTCAGCCGGCGGCCGCCCCCGGATCGCCTCTTCGACTGACATGGTCTGGTCGACCATGCGGAACTCGAGCTTGGCCGTCGTGCCGACGATGTCCTTCACCCGTTGGGGGTCTTTTTCGCCCGGCACCTGCAAGATGATGCGGTCGACGCCTTGGCGCTGGATCACCGGCTCGGTCGTGCCGAGTTGGTCGACGCGGCGACGGACGATCTCTATCGACTGGGTCACGGCGCGCGAGACGCGGTCACGAATTCCGGCATCGGTGGCATTTACCGTGAAGCTGTCGCCCTGACGGCTCACGTCAAAGTCAAACTGCCCGGTGCCCGAGAAAGCACCGCCAATGGGCTGGGGGATCTTGCGCAGTTCGGTATTGGCGAGATCGGCGTTCTGCCCCTCGCGCAGGCGGACCACAACGCCATTGCCCTGGAAATTAACGCTTTGAACCTGGACCCGAGCATCGCGCAAGATACGGCGCACGTCGTCGCGGAGGTTCTCAAGCTTCTCGCGGCGCACGGCTTCCGCGTCCACTTGCAACATCAAGTGCACGCCGCCCTGCAGATCGAGGCCAAGCGTCATATTGGTACGGAGCGGCTTTGGCAGCCAATCGTACCATTTCTGCGGCAGGACATTCGGGATTGCGAGCGACATCGTGACGAAGGCCGTCAAGACGATCAGAAACGCTTTCCAACGGGTGATGTTCATGGTCAATCAACCTCGGGACGGGCGCAAAAAGCGCCCCCGCGCGTCACTTCTCGTCAGCCGGCTCGCCCTTCGAGCGCAGATCCGAGACGAATTGCTTGGCAGCGCGTACCCGCACGCCATCGGCAATTTCAATCTCAATGGTCGTGTCGTCCACCACCTTGGTGATCCGCCCGATCAACCCACCCGACAGGGTGACCTGGTCACCCCGGCGCAAATTGGTGATCATGGACTGATGAGCCTTCACACGCTGCTGCTGTGGGCGCAGGATGAGGAAATACATGATGATAAAGATCAAGACGAAGGGCAGCAGCGACATGAGAATGTCGTTGGTCGATCCTCCACCGGTCTGCGCATAGGCAGGCGTAATGAACATTGTCGGGTCCTTGGCGGTTCGCCGGCGCGGTTCTCGCGCGGGCGGTCTGAAAAGTTGCGCGGACTATAGCCAGCGAGGGCGCGATTGCAACGCCGCTGGGCGCTTTGAATTTCGCTCTCGTTGTTGAGACGTCATGTAGGGCTCACAAGGCTTTACGGCCAGGGTATGGATTGATCCTATTCACAGCCTGCGGCAGGAAGGGGCGTCTTCGAGGAGCATGAACCGTGACTGATCCGCTTGCCGCTGCCGCCCTTCCGATTTCTGAAGCCCTCAATCGTATCGCGATGGCGCTCGAGCGTTTGGGTCCGCAAAGATCAGAAGCGCCGGATTTCTCCCATTCCGCCTTTATCTGGCACCCTGCTGGCCGATTTGACCCCGTTGCGCGGGTTAATCGCGTGGAAATGACGCTCCTTCAGGGGATCGACCGGGTGCGCGACATGCTCCTCGACAACACCCGCCGCTTCGCGACGGGGCTACCTGCCAACAACGCGCTGCTCTGGGGCGCGCGCGGCATGGGCAAGTCCTCGCTCGTCAAGGCGGCCCACGCCACCATCAATGCGGAGGCCGTGGCCGCCGGCCGCGTGCCCGATCTCAAACTTGTCGAGATTCACCGCGAGGATATCGAGACGCTACCCGTCCTCATGGGCCTCGTGCGCGCTTCATCGGCTCGCTTCATCGTCTTCTGTGACGATCTCTCGTTCGATTCGGGCGATACCTCCTATAAATCGCTCAAGGCGGTGCTTGAGGGCGGCATTGAGGGGCGACCGGAGAACGTTATTTTCTATGCGACGTCCAACCGCCGCCACCTTCTTCCCCGCGACATGATGGAGAACGAGCGCTCAACCGCGATCAATCCCGGCGAAGCGGTTGAAGAAAAGGTCTCGCTCTCCGATCGCTTCGGCCTCTGGCTTGGCTTCCACAAATGCAGCCAGGACGAATATCTCGCGATGGTCGAAGGCTATATCGCCCATTTCGGTGTGAGCTATGACAGCGAGCGCCTTCGGGCTGAGGCTCTAGAATGGTCGACCACGCGCGGCTCGCGCTCAGGCCGAGTTGCCTGGCAATTCGTCCAGGATCTCGCAGGCAGGCTCGGCACCCGCTTGGGCTGACAGCAACGAGGCGCGGCCTTCGCACTACCTGCGGCGGCCGACGCAACCTCTTAACGTTTAACTCTCCTAAAAGGTGTATTAATTAAGACAAATCTCTTTTTAGTTGTATTGTCGCAAAGCGCACCTACTGTCTCACGCGCAACCGATAACGGTTGCATCCGAGAGGGAGGACGCCATGACGACGACGCAGTGGAATGACTTCATTTTGCGCAAGGGTCTGAACGATACGGGAGCGGTGCCCTACACGGGCGGCGGCTGGACAAACTCACCTGACCTCATTCCCTATGGGACCAATGTGGTGGGCAATCCGGCCACGGCCTTTGGCGCGACGACCTATGCCCAAGATCTCGGCCAGCCGACCGTGTTTGAGACGCCCAACTATTTCTATATGCGCGCGAAAAACCTCTCCGCCGGCGCGCAGACGGGCTCGCTTTATCTCTATTATTGTCCGCAGAACCTGTTCTTGTTCCCCTCGCTCTGGAACAAGAACCAGATGCTCACGAGCTCCGGCAAGGACTCGGTGGCGATCAGTGCCGCCAAGACCAATGATATCGCGGTGACGTCGGAGCCCTTCACCTATATCCCGACCAATCAGATCCATTCCTGCCTGATCGGCCGCGTCGTTACGCCGACCAATCCCAATCCGCTGCCGCAGGATGGCGATTTCCAGACCATGGACGACCTGGCCACGTACATCGTCAACCACCCCAATATGGCCTGGCGCAATGTGGTGTTGGTGGATAATGGCATTCCCACGGTCACCAATTCATTCCAGATCGACACGACATCGCTGAAGCCGGGCACAACTGGCCTGTTTCTGCTCGGGATCAGCTTCAATAACCTGACGGTCGGCAGCGAACTCGCCTTTTCTGCAGGCACGCCTATCCCGTCGGGCCCTGATCAGGGCAAGGTTATCAGCCTAACGCGCACCGCCGTCACTCAGACGAACGGTTCGCTGGGCACCAGCTATCTGACGATTCCTGCGGGCTATAAGACCAACGTTACCTATTCCTACTGGGCGAAGACACCGATCATGAAGAACTGGAACGTGTCCTTCTACGCCGTGCAGGTCCTGCAGCCCGGCCACGCCCTGGCCAAGCAAGGCCGAAACTTCCATGAGCTCGGTGTTGGGATCCACAAGGATCACCCGATCAACGCCCTCAACAGCGGCATGTCCACCGGCATTCTGGTGGGCAGCGTGACGACGATCGGGAACTAAAGCAGCTTGCACAGCCACTCATCGGCCGGGGGCTAAACTAAGGCCTCCGGCCGCTTCACCTCAATCTCCACGAAGGCGATGGGGTGATCGGAGCCGTTCATCACATCATGGGTGATACCGGCGGGGCGGCGATAACTCTCTCCCGCCTTCAGCGGCACTTCGCCCACTTTCTCCCCGTCATGCACCTTCAAGATGCCGTCGGTGAGCATGATGACGAAATAGGGCCAGCCGTGACTATGCCAGCCGGTCGCGGCCCCTACGGAGAAGTCCCATCGCGTGATGCGGCTCACCGCATCATCGGTGGTGACTGTTGGGACAGCGGGGATCGTGCAGGCAAAAGTCATCGGCTACCTCCGTTGAGACCCAAGCTTTACGGGAACAGCGCGACCTGTTCGAGGCCCAAGGTTTCAGGGTAGCCCATCACCAGATTCATGTTCTGAACCGCCTCGCCCGAGGCCCCCTTCACCAGATTGTCGATAGCCGAGATCACGATGACCCGGTTCGCCACCCGATCCTGGACGAGGCCGATGGCAATCATGTTGGAGCCGCGGACATGGCGGGTCTGCGGCACCTGGCCAAGCGGCAGCACATGGACGAAGGGTTCCTTCGCATAGGCCTTGGCGATGATCTCGTGCAGATCCGCCGCCGTGCGCCCGCCTTTCGCGGTCACATAGGTGGTCGCCAGCATGCCCCGGCTCATGGGCATGAGGTGGGGCGTGAAGGTGGCGATCACCGGCTTGCCGGCAATCAGCGACAATTCCTGATCGAGCTCCGAGGAATGCCGATGGCCGGCAACCCCGTAGGCGTGAATACCTTCGGTCACCTCGGTATAGAGGCTGGTTTCTTTCGCCGCGCGGCCCGCACCCGACACGCCCGACTTGGCGTCAACCACGATGTCATCGGTCTTAATCGCGCGCTTCTTCAGGAGCGGCGCAAGCGGCAAGATCGAACAGGTGGGGTAGCAGCCGGGATTGGCCACAAGCCGCGCCTTCTTGATCGACGCGCGGTGGAGCTCCGGCAGACCATAGATCGCCTCGGTCTGGAGCGTCGGCGCGTGATGCTCATGGCCATACCAGCGGGCATAGTCCTTCGGATTGGCGAGCCGGAAATCCGCTGAGAGATCAACGATCTTGATATCAGGCCGCTTGGCCATGATGCCGGCAATGACAGTCTGGGTCGTGCCATGCGGCAGGGCGCAGAAGACGAGATCGACCGCAACACTTGCCCAGTCAATCGCCTCGATCGCCACCAATCTGGGGAGGTTATAGGGGGCAAATTGCGGGAATACATCCGCCATGGCTTGCCCTGCCTTGCGGTCGGCGGTGAGTACGCTCAGCTCAACCCGCGGATGGCGCAGCAACAGGCGCACGAGTTCGGCGCCTGTGTAACCGGACGCGCCGAGGATGGCGATCTTGGCTTTCGTGGCCATGGGGA
>JBAWYY010000096.1:0-8544 GCA_037143285.1 Alphaproteobacteria bacterium
ATAGGCCTTGGCTTCGTCCGCTGTGCGCATATCGGGCTTCGAAACGATCTCCATGAGGGCGACGCCCGAACGGTTGAGATCGACATAGGAGAGCGTTGGCGACTGATCGTGGATGGACTTGCCGGCATCCTGCTCAAGATGAAGGCGCTCGATTCGCACCGTGAAGCTCTCGGTCGGGGTGATGTCGACGGTCACTTCGCCCTCACCGACAATCGGGCTCTTATACTGACTGATCTGATAGCCCTGCGGCAAATCCGGATAGAAATAGTTTTTGCGGTCGAACACCGAGCGGTGGTGGATCTCAGCCTTCAGCCCGAGCCCCGTGCGGATCGCCTGACGCACGCATTCCTCATTGATGACAGGCAACATGCCGGGCATGGCCGCATCAACGAGCGAGACCTGGCTGTTGGGCGGCGCGCCGAAGCCGGTGGCCGCACCCGAGAACAGCTTGGAATTGCTCGCGACCTGCGCATGGATTTCCAGACCAATGATCACCTCCCAGTCGCCAGTGGCACCGGGAATGAGTTTCTTGGGGTCGACGGCGGCGGTCATGGGCAAGGCTCTTCGAATTGGTGGTTCGTCCGTCAGCCCTTATGTCGCGAGAATGGCGTCTCGCCAAGCGGCGTTAAGGCGCATATTTCGATGGACAGGGCGGATGTCAGGTCTAAAGCGGCGTGGTAGCGCGTCCGACGCAGAGGATCGGCCCGGTCGGTCGCCCTGTGGGCGAGCCGCCGGCAGGTTCAAGCGTGATCTCGAAAAGCTGATTGCCGGTCGGCTGCGGGAAGCCTGAGGTCTGGAACTGACGCTCAACCGGGCGCTCCAAGAGACCGACCGAGCGTGGGCCAACCTGCCGGTCCCACAAGGTCCAGACCTGCATCGTGCGCCCCTCGGGGACCGCGACGTCGCGCAAATGCACGACCCGCACGCGCCCATCCGCAAAGGCCTCAACAATCGCCATGGGCTCCTGCGTGGTGGGGTTGTTTAAAACCGCCACCACGGTCGGCTTGAGCGGCGGCGCATCCGGACGCACGACGAGGACCACCGCCAATACGAGCGCTGCAAGCGCGCCGGCCATCGAACCGAGGCGCAGCGCGCCCACATCGGCCCAAAGGCCTGCGAGCCGTGTGAAGAACCCCTGCCCCGTGGGTTTTACCATGGGCTCGTCCCCAATCGCCCGCTCGATCCGGTCCCAGAGGGCCGGTGTCGGCGCCACCTGAGGTGCTGTTTCATCAAGCGGCATCAATTTCTCCCGCCACATCGCCACTGCCGCACGAGTGTTCGCGTCGGTCGCGATCATCCGCTCGAAGTTTTCGGCTTCCATGGGGCTCATGAGGCCCGCGACATATTCGCCGGCTTCCGCGATCAGGATTTCTTGGGGCGTCATCCCATGCACTCCCGAAGCGACAGGAGCGACCGGCGGATCCACGCCTTCACCGTGCCAAGCGGCACCGCAAGCCGACCGGCGATTTCGCCATGGGAGAAGCCATCCACATAGGCCATGAGAAGGCTGTTGCGCCGCTGCGGCTCAAGGCCTTCGAGGCAGTGCTTCAGGCGACCGGAATCGGGCAGTCGTTCTGCGGCGAGGAAGGCTTCGACGGCCTCCCCTTCCGGTTCCGGCACCTGATCAACGAGGTCCTCGCGCCGGCCGTCGCGCAAAAGGTTCAAGGATTGGTTGCGAATGATGGCAAAGAGCCAGGCTTTCGGCGGCCCAAGGCTTGGATCGTATCGGTGGGCATTCCGCCAGATCTTGACGAAACCCTCTTGCACCACATCCTCGGCAAGCTCGCGGCGCTTCACCACCCGCAGCGCAACGCCGAGCATGGAGGGCGCGAGCGCCTCATAAATCACGCGCAGAGCGGCCCGGTCGCCGGCCGCGACCTTCATCAACGCTGATTTGAGATCCGGATCGGATGCCGTCATACCCTGGCTACTTCGCCTCGCCACTTCAGTTCATGTGACCAGGATACACGGCTCGAAGGGCAAATGGATGCAGTGATGACGAGAAAATAGTGCCCAAATAAAATCGCCCGCCGACGGGGTTCCGATCGGCGGGCGATGCAGACGCTAAGGCGTCAGTGTCACTCGGTCGCAAAGCGGCCGTTCGGGGTCACCGTGATCACGGTGATCTCGCAAAGGTTCAAGTTGCTCGCCTCGGCGTTGCCGCCATTGGTGAAGACAACTTTGACATCGAAATTGCACGCACGAGTGCCGCGCGGGAAGGTGATGTTACGACGCTGGCCAGCGGGAAGAACGCCATCGCCGAGGATATCGCGACCCCACTCGGAACGGCTCGAAGCGCTCACATAGACCTCATCGATCTGGGTGCCGCTGCGATTAACAAGCGAAAAGTTCTGCTGAGCCTGAGCATTAGCCTCGCTCATGGCCATGACGGAGACAACCGCAATCGCGGCGAACGAAAGGAAACGCATGATTTTAAGTCCGTAAAATGCGACAGCGAATGCACGGTACCGTCGCGTTGAAAAGATTTTCGGTGTGCACGCCCGGATGCCTTTATCACCGCTTGCCACAAAAAATCACAGCGAACGGACAAATGCACAGATTGTTTGTGCATTATCTTTAACGGGCGGCACGTTCAGAGCTGGGCGGGCGCCGTCATTTTCCGGGCCAGTCGCATCACGATGAAGCCGGCAACCGCCGAGACGAGCGCGATGCCGACGAGCAGCGCGAATTGAACCGGCGGATCACCGCGGGCGCTATTGACCAGAGCGAGCAGCACCAAGAGCCCGCCCGCTGCATAAAGAAGCCATCCGAAAACGGTGAGGCAGGCATAAAGGACGGCGCGGGCAAAGGACATGGGCTCGAGCCTAGCCCGTCGGCAGCCAGCCGTCACCCATAGGTCTTAGCGCCACCAAAGGTCCTTCACCGGCATGCGCCCGGCCGCCTTCTCGATCACGTCGCCGAGCGAGAACAGCGTTTCCTCGTCAAAGGGCTTGCCGATCAGTTGGAGACCCAATGGCAGCCCCTGCGAATCCAGCCCCGCCGGCACGGCAAGACCCGGCAATCCCGCCATGTTCACCGTCACCGTAAAGACGTCGTTCAGATACATTTCGACCGGGTCAGCCGAGCCCTTCTCGCCAATGCCGAAAGCCGCTGACGGCGTCGCCGGCGTCAGGATCGCGTCGACGCCGGCCGCATAGGCCTCTTCGAAGTCGCGCTTGATCAAGGTGCGGATCTGCTGGGCGCGGACGTAATAGGCGTCGTAATAACCGGCTGAGAGCACATAGGTGCCGATCATGATCCGGCGCTTCACCTCTTTGCCGAAGCCGGCCGCGCGGGTCTTCTCATAGAGGTCCAGAATGTCTTTGCCAGGCACCCGCAGCCCGTAACGCACGCCGTCATAGCGGGCGAGATTGGAGGAGGCCTCAGCCGGCGCCACGATATAATAAGCCGGCAGCGCATATTTGGTGTGGGGCAACGAGATATCGACGATTTTGGCGCCGGCCTCTTGAAGGAGCCGTCGGCCCTCCGCCCAGAGCGCTTCGATCTCTGAAGGCATGCCTTCAATGCGATATTCGCGAGGGATGCCAATGGTCATGCCCTTCACCGAGCGGCCAATCGCCTTGGTGTAATCGGGCACGGCGATGTCGGCGGAGGTTGAGTCCTTCGGGTCGAAGCCCGCAAAGGACCGCAACAGGATCGCGCAATCTTCCACCGTGCGGGCGATGGGGCCTGCCTGGTCGAGGGATGAGGCGAAGGCAACAATGCCCCAGCGCGAGCAGCGGCCATAGGTCGGCTTGATGCCGACTGTGCCGGTGAAGGCCGCGGGCTGACGGATCGAGCCGCCCGTATCGGTCGCGGTTGCACCCGCGCAGAGATAGGCGGCAACGGCCGAGGATGAACCGCCCGATGAGCCGCCTGGCACAAGATGCGCGCCCTCGATCTGGCCGGCGGTCGAGCCCACATTCGACCCCTGGCGGCGCCAGGGATTGACCACATTGCCGAAGGCGCTGGTCTCGTTGGACGAGCCCATAGCGAATTCGTCATTGTTCAATTTGCCGAGCATGACCGCGCCATCGCGCCACAACTGGCTGGTGACGGTCGATTCATAGGTCGGCACGAAATTGCCGAGGATCGCCGAGCAAGCGGTGGTGCGGGTGCCCTGCGTACAGAAGAGATCCTTGATCCCGAGCGGGATGCCTTCCAGCGGGCCCTGGGTCCCGGCGGCAATCCGCTCGTCGGAGGCTTTCGCCATGGCGCGCGCGATCTCGGGCGTTTCCAAGACATAGGCGTTGAGCGCCCGGCCCTTTTCCATGGCGCCGAGATAGGCGTTGGTGAGTTCAGTTGAGGTGAAGGTCTTGGCGTCAAGCCCGCGACGGGCGTCCGCGATCGACAATTGGGTGAGATCGGTCATGGCTGTCTGTCCGGTCATGGCGGTCACTCCACGACCTTCGGCACGGCAAAAAACTGCTCTTCGCGGGCCGGGGCATTAGCAACGACCTTGGCGGCAATGGCGCCATCGCTCACCACGTCGTCACGCATCCGGAGTGTCATGGGCGTCACCGAGGTCATGGGCTCAATGCCGGTGACATCCACCTCGTTCAATTGCTCAACGAAGGTGAGAATGGCGTTCAATTCGCCCTGCAAATGCGGAAGATCGTCATCAGCGACCGCAATACGAGCCAAATGCGCAATGCGCCGGACAGTTTTAAGATCGACGGACATGGGGTCCCCGGTCGTGGAAGCTTCGCCGCTCTTAGCACCCGCCGCTTTCGCGCCGCAATCCCGAAGACGCCTCGATGTCAGCGGTTATGCGGGCGTCGAGGGTTCGCGCACGACGCGGGAATAGAGGGAGTAGCGGGGATCGAAGATGAAATTGAGGAGGAGCCGCGTCCACGAGGGATAGCTCGTCAGCGGCTGATAAAATTCCGGCGCCATCCTCGTCAGTTCCGGCAGGCGATTCCACGGCACCGACGGGAGATCATGGTGCTCATTGTGGTAGCCGATATTCATCGCGAAGCGGTTGAGCCAGCCGTAATAGCTGCCGGTCTCCTGCTCTGGATCGAGCGAGTAATGCTCCTGCACCCAGCGGGCGCCGAGCGGATGTAGCCCCAACGAGAACCAGAAGGACAGGAAGGAATAAAGGAGCGCGTTGAAGCCGAAGACTTCCGACAAAACAATGCCATAGCCGATACAGCAGATGAAATTCGCGATCGTCCAGCCGTCCGATGGCATGATGCCGTGAACGCGGAACACGCGCAGCGCCTGGAAAACGGGGAAGAAAAACAGCCACAGCGATTTGCCGAGCGCGGAATTGCCAACCATCCGCGCTTCCCATTCCGAGGGGAGATCGGCATCCACAGCCGGATCGCCCTGATTGGAATGGTGCTTCAGGTGAAACGAGCGAAAAGCCAGTGCGCCCGGAATGATATTGGGCATATCGGCGATCACGGCCACCATTTTATTGGCCATGCGGCTCTTGAAGATCAGATTGTGGGTCGCTTCGTGGATGATGATGTAGAGATTGTGATTGGCAAAGGCGCCGATGCACCAGGCCAATACGACCGCGAGCCACCAATAGCCGGTCCCTAAGGCTCCCAACCCGACAGCAATCGCAAACTGAACCGCGACATGAGCCGCCATGATAGCGCCGGTCCAGGGATTGCGCCCAATCAGTGCGCGCACTTCCGGATGGGCTTTCAGGATCGCCTTGGTCCGACCAGCATGGGGCTCCGCCTCACGAGAGGCGTGGAACGCCATGGTCGGCGCGACCGCAGATGCGTCAATCGTTACGGTCAAATCGGTCGTCCTCGGCGCGAAGGCGCGGCGGACATTGCGTCATGTGTGCCGCAGACGCAAGCAACCGGTCAGGACAAGATGCCCGCCGTCCCCAATCATCGCAAAGCGAAATGGAGCCCAAAGACCATCCCGAACACGCAAAGGCCGCCAAATGCGGCAAGCGAGACCGCAATCCAGCGCGGCATCGGGCTCGCTTCGACCGCCACCGGTTGGCTCAACATTGACCGTTGAACGGCTGCACGCGCGCGTTCTCGCTGGATATCCGGGAGGTCGGCGAAGGAAAACGTGACGATGCGTTCAGCCGGAACCGATTTGAGCACTGCAGTGCCGGACCAGGTGGGGCCGAGCGACGCTCGCGGCGCCTGTTCCGGTTGGGAAATGGGGGCCGGCGGCACATAGCCGGCCATGGCCGATTGTTCCGACGAGCGGAGCGGCGCGACCGGCGGCGAGGTGACGGTTTCGATGGAGGCGGATGACGTAAGCGGCAAAGGTGCCTGATCCATGACCAGCGGCACCGAGGCATCCTCGATGAACATCACGTCATTCGGGAGCGGCGAAATCTGCGCAGGGGTCACCGGCGCGTTCGCCTTCAAATCATTCTTGGAGACCGTATCGTCCTGCGTCAGCTCGGGCGCCGGCATCGCTTGAGCCGCGATGTCAGCCAGAGACTTAACCGGGCTCGCGACCGAATCGGTCGGCACGGGAGCGACGGGGGCCGCTTTCGGTGCCGGCGCGGGCGCAACTGCAGACGTAGCCGTGTCCGATGTCGGCTCGGACAGCCGCGCCTTCAATCGCGCCAGCCGATCGCGCGCGCCATTTGGATTGACAAACGGCGCGGCAGTCGCCCCGGCGTCCGGCGTCCCCTCCTCGCCTGCTTTGCGGCGAACTGCGGCCCGCGCCATGGCGAGAAAGGTCTGAAGCGAATCGGGCGGCGGCTCAGCCGGCACCGGCGGCTCAGCCTTCAATTGCGCACGGAGCGAGCGGGCCAGCGCTTGGCCCCCTTGAGGAATGGTTCGGGGGCGATCGAGAACGGCGGTATCCTTGTGGTCGCGCGTGCCAAAAGTGACATCGCTAACGTCGACCAAATCGTCGGACGGCAACGCCTGAGGGATCGCCGCCTGAGGCATGACGATGGCGGCATCGTGCTCAGAGGGCTCAACCGGGCGGCTATTCGCGAGCGTGGCGATGGGCTGCGAAGTCTCTTCAAGCGCGCTGTAGAGTGCCGCATAGGCCTCCGCTCGAGCCCTTTCAGGCCGAGCAACTGCTGCAACATCGAGACCGAACTCACTCATGACGCCACCCATACTTGATGAGGCCGATCATGAGGCAGCAGGCCCGCTTTTGGCGAGCATTACCCTTTGTTTACCCTACTTGGTTTGGTTTACGGGTAAGAATTAGGCTCGCTTAAACCGCAATGGTTTCGCCGACCTTGGTCACGGCAACCTTAGTTTTGGTGCCGGACATGCCGGAGACGAAGGCATCGGCGGTCGGCGCCAGCAGGCCAAAAGTTGCGTAATGGCACGGGAAAACCGTGTCGAACGCGAAGAACTTCCGACAGGCATAGGCGGCGGCATCGCCACCCATGGTGAAGCGATCTCCGACCGGCACCATGGCGACCGTCGGCTTATGATAGTCCGCGATCAAAGCCATATCCGGCATCATGTCGGTATCGCCCATGTGATAGACGACCGGCCCGCCCTTGGGCTTGATGATCAGCCCGTTGGGATTGCCGAGCGCCTGGCTCACCCCATCGTGGAAGTCGCAGGACGAATGCAGCGCATTGGTCAGCGTCACCGTGAAATCGCCTTGATCGGTGGTGCCGCCGCAATTCATCGGGTCGAATTTTTCGAGGCCCTTGGATGCCAGAACCATCAACAGATCATAGTTGCTGACCACCTTGGCGCCGGTTTCCTTCGAAATCGACAGGGCATCGCCCACATGGTCGGAATGCCCGTGGGTGATGAGTACATGGGTCGCACCAGCGATCGCCTCGGCGCGATTGCCGGTGAAGGAGGGATTGCCCGTGAGAAAGGGATCGATCAGCACCACCGATGATCCGAACTCAAGACGATAAGCGGAGTGACCGAGCCAAGTGACTTTCATAGGATATCTCCAACAGATGCGCGCCGGGCGGGCGGATGTTGTAGAGTGCAGAGCGGGCGGCGTGAAGCCGTCACCGCGTCCACAGAAAGCGCATCGCATTCATGCCTGACCCCTCAAGTCTTTGCCGTCCTGCGGTCGTCTCCCTCGCCGATGGGCTTCACGGCAATCAGGGGCGCCCGTTGTGATCGTTGATCTCGCTGACCTTCGCGCAGCCGTCGCCCCGGGACGGCGCCTGATCGGGGTTGATTTGGGCACCAAGACCATTGGCTTAGCGCTTTCCGACGTCGGTTGGACCATCGCGAGCCCCTTGGAAACCATCAAACGCGTGAAATTCACTCCCGATGTGACAATGCTTTTGGCCCTTGCCGCCCGCCATGATGCGGACGCCCTCGTGATCGGCCTACCGAAAAACATGGATGGCACCGAGGGCCCCCGCGCCCAGTCGACCCGCGCCTTCGTCCGCAATCTCGTGCCGCGCACACCGATGCCTATCGCGTTCTGGGATGAGCGCATGTCGACCGCCGCGGTGACACGCACTTTGCTGGAGGCGGATGCCTCACGCGCCCGCCGCGCCGAGGTCGTCGATAAGATGGCCGCCGCCTATATCCTGCAAGGCGCGCTGGACCGCATGGGATTCGGCTTCGAAGGCCAAAGTTAGAGCGTCAGTTCCCAGTTCTGCCCGAT
>JBAWYY010000097.1:0-8526 GCA_037143285.1 Alphaproteobacteria bacterium
AGGGCAGCCGCGAATTGCCGGTGCGGAGCGCCGGCGGGACGCTGATGCCGGCAAGGGACGCAACCTCATCCAAAAAGGCCCGCGTTCCCGTGACCCCAATCGGGATCGTCGTGGTCGCCGGCTGGCCGAACGAGCGCTTGAGCCACTGCGCCGTGGTGCCGGCGAGTTCGGGATACATGACAACGTTAAAGTCAGCATCGACGAGCCGCATGATGTCATGGGCGCTCGCCCCAAGCGGCGCGATCACATTGACCTCGACCCCAAGCTTATCGAGCAGGAGCTTAACCTCGACGAGGTCGTCACGATGGCGGAAGCCAAGAGCGGTCGGCCCGAGAATATTGCAGCGCGGCTTGCGGCCAGGCTCGCGCGGGGGGCGTTGGCCATTGCTCGCCTTCGCAGCCTTGCCGAGCAAGCCACGGGCGATCTGGTAGAAGGTTTCTGCCGCGCCCCAGTTTTCCTTCTTCTGATAGGCCGGCAGCTCCAGCTTCACCACCGGCACACCCAGACCGAGGGAGGCCGCGAGACCGCCCGGATCGTCCTGGAGAAGCTCAGCCGTGCAGGTGGCGCCCACCAACATGAGGTCGGGTCGGAAGCGCGCAAAACTCTGCGAGACCGAGGCCTTGAAAAGATCGGCCGTATCGCCGCCGAGATCGCGGGCTTGGAACGTGGTCCAAGTCACAGGGGGGCGCGCATCGCGCCGCTCGATCATCGTGAACAGAAGGTCGGCATAGGTGTCGCCCTGCGGGCCGTGCAGCACCAAATGAACGCCTTCCATGGCGGTCGCGACGCGCATTGCGCCGACATGGGGAGGGCCTTCATATGTCCAGAGCGTGAGTTGCATGATGCTACACCGCGAGCCGAGTGCGACGATCAAGCGGACGAGCGAAAAGCCCCGCCAGATCAGCAGCTTGGTCGAAACCTTGAATGGGCGTGAAGACGAGCTCGATGGACCATTTCGTGGTGAGCCCTTCCGCCTCCAGCGGATTGGCAAGTCCGAGCCCACATACAATGATGTCGGGTCTCGCTTCCCGGGCCCGATCAAGCTGCAGGTCCACATCCTGCCCTTCCGACAAGCGGGTATCGGCGGGCAAGAGGGCGAGATCAGGCTCGAGATGGGCGCGGTTGATATAGGGCGATCCGACCTCGATGAGCGACATGCCGAGCTCGCGGGCGAGGAAGCGCGCGATCGGCGGCTCGAGTTGAGAATCGGGGAAGAAGAAAATGCTCTTGCCCGAAAGCCTGGTTTTCAGCGGGGCGAGCGCGCGGATGGCACGTTCGCGCGCTGGTGCAACCACGGTCTCAAAGGTATCCGGGGCGACATTGAAAGCGTCGGCGGCCGCTTTGAGCCAGAGTTCGGTGCCCTCGGCGCCAAGCGGGAAGGGGGCCGATAGGCGCGAAGCACCGCGCGCTTCGAGGGCCCGTGCCGTATCGGTGAGGAAGGGCTGGGCGAGAAGCATCCGCGTGTTCGGACCCACAGCCGGCATGGCTCCCGCCTTCCGAGGCGGCAAGAAGGCAACGGGGCCAATGCCCATGGCTTGGAACATGCGGCGGAACTGGTCCTCCACCACATCGGCCAGCGCGCCGACCACGAGGAGGGAGGGTGCTGCATTTGCAGGCTCTGCCGGCATGTCGGGCACGAGCGAGGTGAGGCAGGCATCCTCGCCCTGGGTGAAAGTCGTCTCGATGCCAGATCCGGAATAGGACAACACGCGGCAGCGCCCAGCGTGGCTGGTCGACAAACGCTGCGCGGCACGGCCGAGATCAAGCTTGATCACCTCGGAGGGGCAGGAGCCCACGAGGAACAAGAGCTTGATGTCCGGTCGGCGCTCCAACAGGCGCCCGACGATTCGGTCGAGCTCTTCATTGGCATCGGCCAGACCGGCAAGATCCCGCTCTTCCATGATGGCGGTCGCAAAGCGCGGTTCTGCGAAAATCATCACGCCGGCAGCGGATTGAATGAGGTGGGCGCAGGTGCGTGACCCCACCACCAGGAAGAAGGCATCCTGAATTTTGCGGTGAAGCCAGATGATACCGGTCAACCCACAGAAGACTTCGCGCTGGCCGCGTTCGCGCAAGACCGGAACCGTCGTGCAGCCGGCCGTCTCCTGCGCGGAACCAATGGGAAGATGAGCGTTCATCGTGCGCCCTCCGGCAGTCCGCTGGGTTGCGCATCCGAGCCCTGAAGCCGCGCCATGCGCAGTTTCCAGACGAACTGAGCGGCGTTGACGACATAGGTCGCGTAAGCCGCGAGCGCGATGATCATTTGTTGGAAGGGGGTGAACCCGCCAAGGATGAGGGTCGCGAGGTAAAGGGTGTGAAGCGCCAGGACCAACATGCTCACCACGTCCTCCCAGAAGAAGGCGGGTGCGAAGAGGTAGCGCCCGAAGACCACTTTCTCCCAGATCGAGCCAGTGATCATGATGGTGTAAAGGACCAGCGTCTTGACGATCACCGACAGGGTCGCGGCCTCATAACCGGTGCCGGTTGCGCGATAGCGCAGGACCAAAGCGAGGCTCACCAGGAAAACAAGGAATTGGACAGGCGCCAAGACGCCTTGGACGAATGTCCATGGCGATGCATCGCGCCTTCTCTTCTCTTCGGCGGTATAAAGGGGTGCTTTGACCACTTGTCGGCCGATCGAGGTCCCCATCCTGCCTACTCCTGCGCCCCATACCGTCAATCGGTGCGGGAGTCCGCGCAACCATATGTAAATGTGCGTGGACGTAAAGCAAAGTTTACAGTCCTGGGGTCTAACTCCAATACGGTTCACCCCGTATCGCTTTTCCCTAAAGACAGGAGTTCAATCGTGAAATGTCGGACACTCGCCAAAGGCAGGCTACCGGCACGGGGGCGACAGCATCTCGGTTGAGAAGGATGCGCGCGGGTCGGCTTCGTTGTTTAGCGAGGCTTTTGGGAGGCGACGATGAACCGGGGTACCACGCCTAATTTCACCTTGGATTACGGAGGGGGCTCGGGCTCCTATATGTCCGAGCGTCAGGCGCAGGGTCGTTCGAAGGCGCTTCGCCGGCGGATTGACGAGGGGACCGGGGACGCTGAATCCCGGGCGATCGTCACGCGAACCATCGAAGCTGATATTGTGCCGCGCCTTCTTCTTGTTGCGCGCGAACGGGCAGGCGCCTCTGCGGTGGACGCGACAACGCGCTTCTCAGATCAAGATGTGGCCGAGTTCGCGCGTCTTGTCTGTAACGAGGAAGTCGAACAGGCCGCGTCTCGCGTCGCCGGATTGCGCGCGAGCGGCCTCGAGATCAGCCAGATTTTTCGCGACTTGCTGATTCCCACGGCACTCAATTTAGGCGAACGCTGGGAGCGCGACGAAGAGAGCTTCCTTGGCGTGACCATTGGACTTTGCCGCCTCGAGCAAGTCGTCCGCGAACTCTCGACGAGCTATGATCGTTCGGTGGAGCCATCTGCCGATACGCTGCACATTCTCATGGCCTTGTGCCCTGGCGAGCAGCACCGGTTCGGTTTGTTGATCATACAAGAATATCTTCGCCTTGCGGGCCTTGATGTCATCTCGGAATTTGAGCCAGATTCAGATGTGATTCTGAGCGCCGTTCGTGATGAATGGTACGATGTGATCGGGATCTCTTTGAGTACACCCGATCGTATTCCCGTCCTCAAGAGCCTTATCAACAGCATCCGGCATGAATCGTGCAATCCGCATATTCACATTTCTGTTGGTGGCTTCGCAATCGGCGGCGACGAAGACATTGCGCGTGCTTTGGGGGCTGATTCAACAGCCATTGACGCCCCACAAATTGTAGGCCAAATGCAACAATTGAGACATGAACTGCAGTCGAGACATATGCAGTTCGGAGGCATTGGAATTCATGGGACGGGCCGAGATGACGGGGGCGGTGGAAACCGGTAAGTCGGCGGGTCCGTTTCAGGCTCTTAGGGGCGCGATCGGTCCGTTGGATGAAGATGCGTCCGCGATGCTCGTTGCAGCGTCTGCTGATATTGCCCTGGTTCTGTCCAGCGATGGTGTAATTCGTCACGCCGCCTTTTCAGGCGAGGACGTCGTTCCGTCTGATCGGAAGGCTTGGATCGGAAAGTCGTGGTCTCAGATCGTGACCACAGAGAGCAAGCCAAAGGTTGAGCAATTGCTCAAAGAGTTCCCCGCGGATGGGGCAATTCGCTGGCGCGAGATCACCCATAAGGGTGCGACCGGCGATGATCTCCCGGTGCGATTCTCAACCATGCCGCTCGCAAGTTCAGGGCGGGTCTTGGCGATCGGGCGTAGTCTTCGTGCCATTTCGGTTCTGCAGCAGCGATTGATCGATATTCAACGCTCGATGGAGCGTGACTATGCGCGCCTTCGGCAGACCGAGGCGCGTTACCGGCAGTTATTCCAATTGGCGGGCGAAGGTGTCCTGATCGTCGAAGCCGCAAGCCTAAAGATTGTCGAATCCAATCCTGCTGCAAGCGCGCTGGTTGATACACCGACGTCGAAATTGGTCGGGCGTATGCTGAGCGAGCTTTTCCATGAGGAAAGCAAGGCGCCCGTTGAGCGCCTCTTGGGCGCGGTCAGGGGGGGCGGCCGCCCCGATGACATTGAAATCAAGCTTGCCGATCACCCCGGCGATTATCTGAGGCTCGCGGTCTCCTTGTTTCGCCAAAGTGGCGCCGCCTTTTTTCTGGTCCGACTCGCCGCCGTGAAGGGCGAAGCGATCCGGCTTCCCACGCGCTCTTATGCGGCAAGTGTTGTCGAGCGGCTCCCGCAAGCCTTCGTCGTGACCGATCAGGACCGTCGGATACTCGAGCTCAATAACGCGTTTCTGGAATTGACGGATCTCGGTTCCCAAGAGCAAGCGCGCGGCCAGCCGCTTGACCGGTGGCTCGGGCGACAGTCATCCGATCTCAATGTGATCGCCTCCAATCTGCGCGAGCACGGCTCGGTTCGTGACGTTTTGACCGTCATTCGCGGCGAATATGGGTCGTCCGAACCTGTTGAAGTCACGGCGGTCACGGTCCCCACGGGGGAACTCCCCTGTTTTGGATTTGTCATTGAAGCGGCAACCCGCCGGCCTGGCAGCAATCCTTTCGGCGGCGAGACCTTGCCGCGATCAACCGACCAGCTGGTCGAACTCGTCGGCCGCATGCCACTCAAAGACATCGTGCGTGAAACGGCTGACGTGATCGAAAAATTATGCGTGCAGGCGGCCTTGCGCGCCACTGGCGACAACCGCATGTCGGCTGCGCAAATGCTCGGTCTTTCGCGCCAGAGCCTCTATGCGAAACTGCGCCGCTATGGTCTCGCTGACCAGGACTTCAGCGCTGACAGCTGATCGCAGCCGCGCCCGCCCATACGACCCCTTAAGCCGCTGACATTTGAATGGAAGAACGGCGTTCTTCCCGGGTTTGCAGCATGCGTGTCAATCCGAGTGGACACTTGTGATTGTCAAGTTTAGCGTGGATCCATGTCGACGCTACCGCCAACACCACGATGCCGCGCTAAAGCCACCTTTGGGTCATCCACGACCCCAAGGTCGGACCGCTATCGTGCTGATAGGACTGTAAAATTCCGCTCGCTCTCCGAAAGCGGAAACCATTCACGCTCTGCCGGGAGAGATTGATATGACACCAACCCTCGGCTGGCTTGGCATTGTGCGTCTTGGTCTGGTCCAGACCGCCCTCGGCGCCATTGTTGTCATCACCACCTCAACCATGAATCGGGTGATGGTGGTGGAACTGGCGCTTCCTGCCATGTTGCCCGGCGCCTTGGTGGCGCTTCACTATGCCGTCCAAATGAGCCGACCCCATTGGGGCTACGGCTCGGATATGGGCGGGCGCCGGTCGCCCTGGATCATCGGTGGCATTGCCGTGCTCGGGCTCGGCGGCATTGGTGCGGCCATCGCAATCCTTCTCATGGAAACGCATCTTTGGTTGGGCACCGCTTTGGCCGTCCTGTCCTTCACCTTCATCGGGATTGGCGTCGGGGCATCCGGCACCTCGCTTTTGGCGCTCTTGGCAACGCGCGTTGATCCGTCCCGCCGGGCGCCGGCGGCGACCATCGTCTGGGTGATGATGATTGCGGGCTTCATCGTGACGGCGGGCACCACCGGCGCCTATCTCGACCCGTTCACGCCCATGCGCCTTCTGACCATCACCGCAATCGTTGCCGCACTCGCCTTGCTCATCACGATACTCGCGGTTGCCGGCATCGAGGGTGCCCCGCAGCGGGCGCCGCAACGGGCAGAGCTCGATGAGCCAAAGCCCTCGTTCCGGGAAGCTTTGGCCGAGGTTTGGGATGAGCCGAAGGCGCGGCGCTTCTCGATTTTCGTCTTCTGCTCCATGCTTGCCTATAGCGCCCAGGACTCGATCCTTGAGCCCTATGCAGGCGCCGTCTTCGGTTTTTCGCCGGGCGAATCGACCAAGCTCGCCGGCGTTCAACATGGCGGCGTGCTGGTCGGCATGGTGTTGGTGGCGCTCGCAGGCGCCGGCATCGGTGGGTTCCGCTTCGGCTCACTGCGGATCTGGACGGTTGGTGGCTGCATCGCATCGGGCCTCGCCCTGTTCGGGCTCACAATCGCAGGGATGGTCGGACCAAGCTGGCCATTGAAAGCCAATGTTTTCTGCCTCGGGGTGTCCAACGGTGCTTTTGCGGTGGCGGCGATCGGCTCGATGATGAGCCTTGCCGGTGAGGGCCGCTCAAAGCGCGAGGGATTGCGCATGGGCCTTTGGGGTGCTGCGCAAGCCATCGCCTTCGGCCTCGGCGGCTTCCTCGGGACCGTCGGTGTCGACCTCGGGCGCGCGCTCGGCGCCAATACGCCGACGGCCTATATGACTGTCTTCGCCCTTGAGGGCCTTGTCTTTTTTGTTTCCGCGGTGCTTGCCGTCCAGATTGGCCTCGATGCCGTTCGGGAACGCGAGACCCGTTTGGCGGTTGCCGGCCAGGGTTACCTGGCAGGTGTGGGAGGACCATGAGATGCAAGCATCAGCGGCGCATGTGCACGACGTGATTGTGGTGGGCGGCGGGCCTTCGGGGGCAACAGCTGCACACAAATTGTCGTCGGCCGGCCACGACGTGGTCCTTCTTGATCGCCGCGGGCGCATCAAGCCTTGCGGCGGCGCGGTGCCGCCCCGGCTCATCAAGGATTTTGCTATTCCTGATCATCTGATCGTGGCCAAGATCCGATCAGCGCAGATGGTCGCGCCCTCCGACACGCGGGTCGATATGCCCATCGACGGCGGCTATGTCGGCATGGTCGACCGCGAGCATTTCGATGAATGGCTGCGGGAGCGCGCGGCAGAATCAGGCGCCGAGCGGATCGACGGCACTTTTGAACGTATTTCCTACGATGCGGATGGCCTGGTGACGATCACCTATACGCCGCGCGACGATGAGCATGGCGCGACACAAACTTTGAGGGCGCGCACGGTGCTTGGCGCCGATGGCGCACGCTCCTCGGTGGCGCGGCAGACCATTCCCGGCGGCGACCAAGTGCCCTGCGTCTTCGCCTATCACGAAATCGTCCGCTCGCCGGAGACGGCGGAGGTCGGCTTCCATCCGACCCGTTGCGATGTCTATTACCAAGGGCCGATCTCGCCGGACTTCTATGGCTGGGTCTTTCCGCACGGCCCAAACACGTCGGTCGGGGTTGGCAGCGCCAAGAAGGGCTTCTCGCTTCGCGACGCCACTAAGAAATTGCGGGCGCAAGCCGGTCTTGCCGAGAGCCAAACGGTTCGTCGCGAAGGTGCGCCGATCCCACTCAAACCCTTGAAGCGTTGGGACGACGGCAAGCGGGTTCTGGTCACGGGCGATGCCGCCGGCGTTGTCGCACCCGCCTCCGGCGAGGGCATCTATTACGCGATGGCCTGCGGCGACATGGCGGCCGACTCAGTTCACGAGTTCTTGGTGACCGGGAAGGCGAAGGCACTGACGACGGCCCGCAAGCGCTTTATGAAGGCCCATGGGCGCGTCTTCTTCGTGCTCCGGATCATGCAATATTTCTGGTATTCCAGTGACAAGCGTCGCGAAAGCTTCGTCGCAATGTGCCGTGACCCCGATGTGCAGCGGCTCACTTGGCAGGCGTATATGAATAAGGAATTGGTGCGCGCCGACCCGCTCGCTCACATCAAGATCTTCTTCAAAGACATGGCGCATCTCGTCGGTTTTGCCGCACCCAAGCGCTCATGATCGACCGGCTTTTTGCCGAGGGACTAATTGCCGATATCGTGCTCGCAGTGCTCTTTGCGAGCTTCATCGGACTTGTGTGCTATCGCCAAATCACAGGGCGCGGGCCGGCTTTTCCCGATTTGATTTGGACCGCGATCTCGGGCCTGTGCCTCACGCTTGCGCTGCGTGTCGCGCTCACCGGCGCCGAGCGCAGCCTCATTCTTGTCGCACTCAGCGTCTCAGGCCTCGCTTACATTATGGACCTGCGGGCACGCTGGCCTCGCTCGTAGTGGGTCACTAAGCGCGGGAGATGAGTGATGAGTGGCGCGGGCGACGGGGCTCGAACCCGCGACCTCCGGCGTGACAGGCCGGCACTCTAACCAACT
>JBAWYY010000098.1:0-8501 GCA_037143285.1 Alphaproteobacteria bacterium
CGTCGGGGTTGAAGTTCTGGGCGCCGGCGATGTCATCGGCGAGCGTCCCGCCGGAAATAGTGGCCGCATCCAAGTGGAGCTTGTCTTTGAGGACGCCGAGGAGGGCCGGCAGGCCGCCCGCGTAGTAAAAATCTTCCATCAGATAGGCGCCGGTTGGGCGGGTATTGGCAAGCACCGGCACGGTGCGGGCAACCGTATCGATATCGTCGAGGGTGAGCGGCACCTCGGCGCGGCGCGCGAGCGCCAGGAGGTGGATGATGGCATTGGTGGAGCCCGCCAGCGCCATCAGCACGGTCAGCGCATTCTCAAAGCTCTTCCGGGTCAAGATATCCGAGGGCTTCAGATCCTCGAACACCATGTCGATGATGCGGGTGCCGCAGCTCATGGCCATGCGTGAATGGGAAGAGTCGGGTGCCGGGATCGACGAGGCGCCGGGCAGCGTGAATCCCAGCGTTTCGGCAAGCGCGGTCATGGTGGCGGCAGTGCCCATGGTCATGCAGGTACCGAAGGAGCGGGCGATGCCCTGTTCCATCTGGCGCCATTGCTCATCGGTCAGCTGGCCCGCCTGCTTGTCAGCCCAATATTTCCAGACATCGGAGCCGGAGCCCAGGGTCTTGCCGGCATAATTGCCGCGCAGCATGGGGCCGGCGGGAAGGAAGATGGTCGGCACATTGGCGGAGATCGCGCCCATTAGCGTGCCGGGTGTCGTCTTGTCGCAGCCGCCCATGACCACGACGCCATCGACGGGAGGGCAGCGGATCAGCTCTTCGGTCTCCATGGCGAGGAGATTGCGATAGAGCATGGTCGTCGGCTTCATGAAGTTTTCGCCGAGCGCCATGGCCGGCAGTTCCACGGGAAAGCCGCCGGCGAGCAGAACGCCGCGCTTCACTTCCTCCGCCCGTGTCCGGAAATGGGCATGGCAGGGGTTCAAATCCGACCAGGTGTTGACGATGCCGATGACCGGGCGACCGACGAAATCTTCGAGCCGATGGCCTACCTGCAGCATGCGCGAGCGATGGGCGAAGGAGCGGAGATTCTGGACACCGAACCACCGATGCGAACGCAGCTCTTCGATGGATTTGACGCGGGGACGGCGGGACATGACCAGGCTCTCTTCTCGCAACCTTAAGGGGGCGACATGAGGCCTGAGGTGAATGCGGCTGTCGAGATCGAAATCGGCGGATCAGCTGGGCTATGTCGCGAAGGCAGGGTGCCAGCCTCAGCCGACCGGCACCGCGCGAAAGCGGGGGCGGGGGGTGAGCGCTGTGGGATCGCTGAGCGGCTGCAGGCGGTCGGTGCGCTCGTCGAATTCGGCGAGAAGCCCGGTGGAAATGTCGAAATAGGCGGCGTGGAGCGAGAGCTGGCCACGGCCTTCCAGGATCTGGATGCAGGGATAGCCGCGCAAATTGGCGAGGCTGCGCCGGAGCGAGGCAATTTCCAGCCAGGTGCGATAGCCGAGATCGTCGGCGCGCACGGCGTCGGTTGCGCGATCAGCGACCGTTTCCAACTGCGCCATCCAGCTGCCGACAAAGTCGCCCGGCGAGAGCGGCTTGCGCTGCCGGTCGGCGAAGGCATTAACACCGCCGCAGCGGGCGTGACCGAGCACCACGATATGGCGCACCCGCAGCGCCTGAACCGCATATTCAAGGGCGGCGGCCGCTTCGCTCATAGCCGCATCCGGCCCATAGGGCGGGACGAGATTGGCGATGTTGCGCAGGACGAAGAGTTCGCCGGGCCGCGCATTGAAAATCACATCGGGTGAGACGCGTGAATCGCAGCAGCCCACCACCATGGTCGTGGGGGATTGGCCGACCTCGGCGAGCTGGTTCCAGCGCGCCTGTTCTTCCGGCAAGCGCCGATCGATGAAGGCGAGATAGCCCTCAGCGAGATGGGCCGGCAGCCCCGTGGCGTTGCGTGTCTCGACCATGATGCCTCCGATAAGCGGCCATGCTCGCGCAGGGCCGATGTGGAGGCTTCTTAGACTAACACGGCAAAAATGGGGAATCGGCCAGTTGGGCAGGGCTGCCCTTTGGCGGCCAGGCTGCCCGGCCGCCTCAAGTGAGGAGGGCACTTGACCCCCCCGCTCCCTCACACCAGCGCGCTGGCGTCGCGGTGATTGTCGAGGAGCACCTTGCGCAGCTTCTCAAGGGCGCGGTTCTCGATTTGGCGCACGCGCTCCTTCGAGATCCCAAGGCGGTCGCCGAGATGTTCGAGGGTCGCCTGCTCTTCGTTCAGCCGGCGCTCGTGCAGGATCTTCAGTTCCCGCTCGGACAAGACCTTCAGCGCCGCGCGCAGCCAGGTGACCCGGCGGTCGGAGTCCATGGCGTCACCCACCACTTCATCGGGCAGCGCGGACGGATCCACCAGAAACTCCATTTTCTGGGTGCTCGGGCCCTGATCGGCATCGCTCATGGGCGCATTCAGCGACATATCTTGGCCGGAGAGCCGCGAGTCCATCAAAGCGACATCGGATTCCGTCACGCCGATGGCGGTGGCGATCTCGCGATACATCTCCGAGCTGGTGGTGCCGGAGTCCATGGACTGGCTCAACCGCGCGCGCAGCCGGCGCAGGTTGAAGAACAGCGCCTTTTGGGTGGAGGAGGTGCCGCCGCGAACGATCGACCAATTGCGCAGGATATAGTCCTGGATCGAGGCGCGGATCCACCAGGTGGCATAGGTGGAGAAGCGCACTTCACGATCCGGCTCGAAGCGAGCGGCGGCTTCCAGCAAGCCCACATGGCCTTCCTGGATCAGGTCGGACATGGACAGGCCGTAGTGGCGGAAGCGGGCGGCGAGTGCGATCACGAGGCGCATATGGGACTGTGCCAGACGGTGCAGCGCCACTTCATCGCGCTCGTCTTTCCAGCGCACGGCGAGCGCGCGTTCTTCCTCGCGAGCAAGAAAGGGAGCATCCATAGCGGCCTTGATAAAGCCGCGGCGAACCCCTGCAACCTGTGCCATCGTCCGTCTCCCACTCTCTGGTTCACGCCCGGCGGTTTCAACCGCTCTGTTTGTGAATATGTGGGAATACGTACGCGTTTTATCGGTGGATCACCAGCCCCTGTGAAATAGGTCAATGGGGGGTGCGACGATTTGCCGCAGCGCCTGGGGAAAACCCGCTATGCGCTGGCCGCAACCCAATCAAATGCCGCCGACGGTCTTGAGGCGGGCCCGGGGGTGCACTTCAGCCTGGCTCAAGACGGCGGTTTGGGGGCGGAAACGCTCGACAATGGAACGCACGAAGGGCCGGATGCCCGGGCTTGTTAGCAGCACCGGCGCCTCGCCCATGCGGGCGGCATCCTCGAAGGCGTCGCGCACGCCGCCGATAAATTCGGAAAGTTTCGAGGGCTGCATGGCCAATTGCTTGTCGTCGCCGGTGCCGACGATGGAATCGGCGAAGGCCTGTTCCCACTGAGGCGTGAGCGCGATGAGGGCGAGCGCGCCATCGGGGCCGGCATATTGCGCGCAGAGTTGGCGCGAGAGGCGGGCGCGGACATGCTCGGCGATTTGCGCGGGATTGCGCGTCCAGGCCACCGCCTCGGCGATCCCCTCGAGAATGGCGGGGAGGTCGCGGATCGAGACGCGCTCGGCGAGCAGCACCTGTAGGACGCGCTGGATGCCGGAGACCGTGATCTGGCTCGGCACCAGATCCTTCATCAACTCGCTCTGATCCTTCGGCATTTCGCGAATGAGCTTCTGGACCTCGGCATAGCTGAGGAGGTCCGAGACATTGGCTTTCAGGATCTCGGTCAGATGGGTCGAGACGACGGTTGCGGCATCGACCACCGTGAAGCCGCGCACGCTCGCCTCTTCGCGCAGTTCGGCCTCGATCCAGGTGGCGGGCAGCCCGAAGGTCGGCTCCACGGTGTGGACGCCCGGCAGGTCGACGTGGCCGCCGCTCGGGTCCATGACCATATATTGCGCGGGCCAGACTTGGCCCTGGCCGGTGTCCACTTCCTTGACGCGGATGATGTAGCTGTTGGGGGCCAGTTGAACGTTGTCGAGGATGCGCACCGAGGGCATGACGAAGCCCATATCGGCGGCGAGTTGGCGGCGCAGCGCCTTGATCTGATCGGTGAGCCGGTCCTGGCCGCCTTCCGACTGAACGAGGGGGAGAAGCGCATAGCCAAGTTCAATCTTGAGATCGTCGATCTTGAGGAGGCTCTGGATCGAGTCTTCCGATGGCGGGGCCTCGGCGGCGGCCTTTTCCGCAGCAGCCTCAACCACTTCCACATTGGCGACGCGCTTGGCTTCCTTGTCGAGGACATAGGCAGCGTAGCCGGCTAAAAAGGCGAGGCCGGCAAAGGGCAGGAACGGAATGCCCGGCAGAAGCGACATCACGCCCATGACGCCGGCGGAGAGGCCGAGCGCCTTCGGATAGCCGGTCAGCTGCTTGATCATCGCCTGATCGGCCGAGCCGGTGACGCCCGCCTTCGACACCAATAGGCCGGCAGCGGTCGAAATCACCAACGCCGGGATTTGGCTCACCAAGCCGTCGCCGACGGTGAGAAGGGTATAGGTGCGGGCGGCCTCGGCAAAGGGCATGCCCTGCTGGGCGACGCCGATGATCAAGCCACCGACAATGTTGATGAAGGTGATGAGCAAGCCTGCGATGGCATCGCCCTTCACGAATTTCGAGGCACCGTCCATGGAGCCATAGAAGGCGCTCTCGTCTTCAAGTTCTTTGCGGCGGAGCTTTGCCTGTTTCTCATCGATCAGGCCCGCCGAGAGATCGGCATCGATCGCCATCTGCTTGCCGGGCATGGCGTCGAGGGAGAAGCGCGCCGCGACTTCAGCGATACGGCCGGAACCCTTGGTGATGACGACGAAGTTCACCAGCACCAGGATCGCAAAGACGATGATCCCGATGAGAAACGAGCCGCCCATGACGAAATTGCCGAAGGCTTCGATCACGTGACCGGCAGCCGCCGTGCCTTCATGGCCGTGGGACAGAATGAGGCGGGTGGAGGCGAGGTTCAGCGCCAGCCGCAACATGGTGGAGATCAAGAGGATCGTCGGGAAGGACGAAAACTCCAGGGGGCGATGGATGAACAGCGAGGTCATGAGGATCATGACCGAGGTGATGATGGAAACCGCCAGCATCACGTCGAGCAGGATGGCAGGCATCGGGAAGATCAGGATCACCAGGATCCCGAGCACGCCCAAGGCCATCCAGAGATCGCCGCGCTTTAGCCAGGCGGCCCAGCCCGTGCCCGCAGCTCCCAAGCTACCCGCTGTGACATCCGTCATGGCGAAGCGTCCCCGCACCAAAGCCATTAAAGCCTTGCGGCAGGTTTTGCCGGGTGGATGGTTAATGCCGTGTTAAAGCGGCCGGCGCTTGGGCCGCTTTGGCGACCGCTATTCCCGCAGATTTTATGGATAAATGCCGCAATTTATTGAGACTATTGCACCACTCTGGTTGGAAGAGTGGGTGCCGTTAACCATCCCGTAACCATCTGCCCGGCAATTATTGCCCAGCGCGGTTGGTATCGCGCTTAGATGAGAGCAGCGCGTGAACGGATTGGCCGACTTCCTGAAGGGATTGGGGACTGCCCGCGTGGCCGCCATGGGTGCGGTTGCGCTCGGCTTGGTCGGCTTCTTCGTCTATATCATCATGCGGTTCTCCACCCCGCAGATGTCCCTGCTCTTCGCCGATTTGACGCTTGAAGATTCAGCACAGGTCGTCCGCGAGCTTGAGCGCCGCCAGGTGCGCTATCAATTGAAGAACGACGGCGCGCAGATCTTGGTCAGCCAAGATCAGGTGGCCCGTGTGCGGATGCAACTGGCCGAGGGCGGGTTGCCGCGCGGCGGCGGCTCCGGCTACGAGCTGTTTGATAAGGGCGACGCCCTCTCGTCCACCAGCTTCGTGCAGAATATCAATCAGTTACGCGCGCTTGAGGGCGAGCTCTCGCGCACCATTCGCGGCATCGACCGGGTTCAGACCGCCCGTGTTCACTTGGTGATGCCGGAGCGTCCTTTGTTCTCGCGTGATCGCGTTGAGCCGACCGCTTCCATCGTTCTGCGCGTGCGCGGCGGCCTTGAGCCGCAACAGATCCGCGCGATCCGCCACCTCGTTGCCTCCGCGGTCCGCGGGCTCTCGCCGCAGCGGGTGTCCATTGTGGACGAAGGCGGCAGGCTGCTTGCCGATGGCGCTGGCGACCAGAATGGCGGCGGGGCGGTTGCTGATGAGCGGCGCACAGCGCATGAGAAGCGCGTGCGCGATCAAGTGGAGAGCATCATCGCCTCCGTCGTGGGTCCCGGCCGCACCCGGGTGCAGGTCGCAGCCGACATGGATTTTAATCGCATTACCCAGACCTCCGATGATTTCGATCCGGAGCGGCGCGTGGTGCGGTCGACGCAGACGAAGGAAGAGCAGTCTTCCTCCAATGAAGCCCAGCGCGACAATCAGGTGTCGGTCGGCAATGAATTGCCCAATGCCAACAATGCTGGCGGCGGTGGCGGCGGCAACCAGAGCCGCGAGGCAAGCCGGAAGTCCGAAGAAGTCGTCAATTACGAGATCGCCCGCACCCAGCGCACCGAAGTGATCGAGGGTGGCCGCATCCGGCGCATCTCCGTCGCAGTCCTCGTGGACGGCATCTATTCGCGCGATGCGCAGGGCAATGTCGCCTATCAGCCGCGCCCCCAGGAAGAGCTTGATCGCATCGGCGCCTTGGTGCGCTCGTCCATCGGCTTCGATCAGCGGCGCGGCGACCAGGTCGAGATCGTCAATCTTCGTTTTGCGGAAGCCCCGCAATTACCGGCGCTTGAGGCTCCCAAGCCCTGGTGGATGATTTATGAGCCGACAAAGGAAGACATTAAATATGCCATCGAGCTCGGCGTGCTCTTGCTCGTCAGCTTGCTGGTGATGCTCCTGGTCGTGCGCCCCTTGATCCGCCGCATCGTTACGCCTGAGGAAGAGAAGAAGGCCGATAAACCGGCCGGGGGGGCCGCTGAAGGAGCGGCTGCGGCAGGCGCGGGCTTCACGGCCATCAATGGCGGCGCTGCCGGCCAGATCGAGAGCCCCTCCATCGCGCCGCATTTGGCCGATAGCGCCACCATGAAAATGATCGAGCAGGCCAAGATCCAAGGCGAGGTCCATGCGGCGTCGCTCGCCAAGATCGGTGAGCTCGTTGAGAAGAATCCGCACGAGACGGTGTCGATTGTGCGCAACTGGTTGAATGAGGTCTAAGCGCCATGGCATCAGCGAAACTGAGAGAAGCGGAATTTGCCTCAGCGCTTGCCTCCTTTGCCGCTGACGGGCGGGTCAATACTGACCGTGCGCGTGAGCTGAAAGGTCAACAGCGTGCCGCGGTTCTCATGCTGTCGCTCGGCGACAAGGTTTCGGCCCGCATCTGGAAAATGCTAGACGACGACGAGATCCGGCAATTGTCGCTTGCCATGTCGCAACTCGGCACGATTGAAGCCGAGACGGTTGAAAGCTTGATGCTCGAATTTGTTGGCCGCTTGTCCGCGTCCGGCGGCATCATGGGCAACTATGATGCGACCGAGCGGCTTCTGTCGCAGTTCATGCCAGGCGACCGCGTCGCGGCCCTCATGGAGGAAATTCGTGGTCCTGCCGGCCGCAACATGTGGGAGAAGCTCTCCAATGTGCAGGAGCAGGTGCTCGCCAATTATTTGAAGAACGAATATCCGCAGACGGTTGCGGTGGTCTTGTCCAAGATCAAGCCCGAACATGCCGGCCGCGTGCTCGGCATTCTGCCGGAGGAATTCGCCCTCGACGTTGTCGGCCGCATGCTGAAGATGGAAGCGATCCAGAAAGACGTGCTTGAGCGCATCGAGCAGACGCTGCGCACCGAGTTCATGTCCAATCTCTCCCAGACCTCGCGGCGCGACAGTCACGAGGCCATGGCCGAAATCTTCAACTCTTTCGACCGCCAGACCGAAACGCGTTTCATCACGGCGCTGGAAGAGCAGAACCGCGAGAGCGCCGAGCGTATCAAGAACCTGATGTTCACCTTCGACGATCTCGCCAAGCTCGATTCGGGCTCGGCCCAGACGCTGGTGCGCAATGTCGACAAGGACGTGCTCGCCCGCGCGCTCAAAGGTGCGGCCCAATCGGCGCGCGACTTCTTCCTCGGTCAGATGTCGACCCGCGCGGCCAAGATGCTGATGGACGACATGCAAGCGCTCGGCCCCATGCGGCTGAAGGATGTGGATGAGGCCCAGGCGGTGCTGGTGAACCTCGCGAAAGATTTGGCGGCGCGCGGCGAGATCATGATCTCGAAGAGCCGCGGCGATGACGAGCTGGTGTATTAATGACCCAGCACGCGCGCTTCCTGTTTGAAACCGAATTCACCGCTGAGAAAAAGCGCGAGGCGGAGCCCAAGGTCACGCTGCATGAGCATCATCAGCTGATCGCCCATGCGCGCGAGGAGGGGTTCCACGAGGGCCTCGCCCATGGCCGCGCCGATGCGGAGGCATCCATGGCGCGCGACCGCGAAAGCGCGCTGATGCGGCTGGGTCAGCACCTCTCATCGGCT
>JBAWYY010000099.1:0-8254 GCA_037143285.1 Alphaproteobacteria bacterium
TCCCAAGTGCGGTTACCGATCATGCCGTAGATCATGGTGCCGAGTACTGCTGCGCCATCGACCATGGCGGCATCCACCACTTGGCCCTTGCCGGCTGTGCGGGCGCTGAGGAGAGCCGCGACCACGCCAAGCGCCAGCATCATGCCGCCGCCGCCGAAGTCGCCAATGAGGTTGAGCGGCGGTGGGGGCGGACGATCAGCCTCGCCGATGGGCCAGAGCATGCCGGAGAGTGCGAGATAGTTGAGGTCGTGGCCCGGCGCACTGGCCAAGGGACCAGTCTGGCCCCAGCCGGTCATGCGGCCATAGACAAGGCTCGGGCGCGCCGCGAGGCAGGCCTCGGGCCCAAGGCCCAAGCGCTCCATCACGCCGGGGCGGAAGCCCTCGATCAGGATGTCGCAGGAGACGATCAGCGTGAGACACAGCGCTGCGGCGCCTGGCTTTTTCAGATCAACGGCGATGGATTTGCGGCCGCGGCCGAGTGAATCGTCAGCGCCCCACGGGGCAGGTCCTGCACGATCAATGCGGATCACCTCAGCGCCCATGTCGGCCAGCATCATGCCGCAGAAGGGCGCGGGCCCAAGCCCTGCGAATTCAATCACGCGCACGCCCGCGAGCGGTCCTTGTCCTGTCACGCCATTCCTCCCTGGCCGTCTGACGCGGCCTATTGCGTCGAGCCTAGCGAGGGTGCGCTAGGGGTCAAGGCAGCGGATCGGGGGAGGGATCTGCGCGAGGCTTGACGCGATAAGACCTGCGCGACGATGCTTCACCCTCAGAGGCCGACAAGGTCCAATTGAGAAAAGCGGGAGATGGTGATGACGCTGACAAGGCTTTGGGCGCCGGCATTGGCCGCGCTGATAATCGCAACGCTACCCGCGCTGTCCCAAATCGCGGCGAGCCCCGAGCCGCGCGACGCGGAACCCGCGACGCGAGCCGCGAACGACGCCATGGCGCGAACGCTTCCCTTCGCCAATCGTGACGATTTCGAGGATGCGCGCCGAGGCTTCATCGCAGCCCTTCCCGATGGCACCATCCCCGGTGCGGACGGCCAGCCGGTCTGGACCATGAAGCCCTATGAGTTCTTAAGCGGTGAGGTGCCCGCGACCGTCAATCCAAGCCTCTGGCGACAGGCTCAGCTTAACAATATCCACGGCCTGTTCCGGGTGACCGACCGCGTCTATCAACTGCGCGGCTACGACATCTCCAACATGACCGTCGTCGAGGGTGATGCCGGCATCATTGTCATCGATCCCTTGGTTACGGTTGAAGCGGCGAAAGCAGCCCTCGAGCTCTATTTCGCCAATCGCCCGCGCCGGCCGGTGACCGCCGTCATCTATACCCACAGCCATGTCGACCATTTCGGCGGCGTGCGCGGCATTGTCACCGATGCCGATGTGACGGCAGGCCGCGTGCGGATCATCGCGCCCGACAAGTTCATGGAACATGCGGTGGCGGAGAATATCATCGCCGGCAATGCCATGAGCAGGCGTGCCTGGTTCCAATTCGGCACGACGCTCGCGCCGGGGCCGCGCGGTCAGGTCGACACGGGGCTTGGGCGGCGCATCAGTCGCGGCACGCTGTCGCTGGTCGCGCCGAATGAGCTGATCCGCAAGGACATGGAGACGCTCACGGTTGATGGGGTCCAGATCGAGTTCATGCTGACGCCCGGCACCGAAGCGCCGGCGGAAATGACGCTGTTCTTTCCCGCCTTCGGCGTTTTGAACATGGCGGAACTCGCCAATCACACCATGCACAACCTTTATACGATCCGAGGCGCCGAGGTGCGCGATGCCCGCGCTTGGTCGCGCTACATCTCAGAGGCGCTCACCCATTATGCGGGCCGCACCCAGGTCGCGATTGCGCAGCATACGTGGCCGGTATGGGGCACCGAGCGGATCAACGACTATCTGAAGAAGCACCGCGATCTCTACAAATTCATCCACGATCAGACGGTGCGCCTTCTCAATCACGGCCAGACGCCGGCTCAGATCGCCGAGCAGCTGAAACTGCCGGCAACGCTTGCCAATGAATGGTCGACGCGCGGCTATTACGGCACGCTCAGCCACAATTCGAAAGCGGTCTATCAGCGCTATCTCGGCTGGTATGACGCCCATCCCGCCAATTTGTGGCCGCTGCCGCCGGTCGAGAATGCCGCCAAGATCATCGAATATATGGGTGGGGCTGCCGCTGTCATTACCCGCGCGCGGGCCGATTTCGCCGCCGGCAATTATCGCTGGGTCGCGAGCATCACCCGCGAACTAGTCTTTGCCGATCCAAAGAACCGCGAAGCGCGCGAACTCGGCGCCGATGCCCTCGAACAACTTGGCTATCAGGCTGAAGCGGGTACCTGGCGCAATGCGTTCCTCACCGGCGCCCAGGAATTGCGGCGCGGCTTGCCGACGGTTGCCAATGTCACCACCATCACGCCGGAATTTTTGCGTGCGATCCCGCTCGAACTGCTCTTCGATTATATTGCGATCCGGGTGAATGCCGAGAAGGCCGAGGGCAAGCGCATCGTGATCAATTGGGAGTTTAGCGACACCAATGAGAAGCTCTTGGTCAATCTGGAGAATGCCACCATGACCAATGTGCCCGGCCATCACGCGCCAAACGCGGATGTGACCTTCACTCTGGCGCGCGGCACGCTCGACCGGGTGCTTTTGCGCCAGCTGTCGTTTCCAGCGGCCATCGCGACGGGCCAAATCCGCTTCTCCGGCAATCCCCTCAAATTCGGCGAGTTGATCGGCACGCTTGATGAGTTCTCGCCGATGTTCCCGGTGATCGAACCGGTGGCGTCGCGATGACCGCGAAGATCGCCTCGCCCCTCATCGGTCTTGTCTCGGCCGTGGCCTTGAGTGGCGCGTCCTTCGCCTGCGCCTTCGATCAGGCCCTGGATGCCGATTTCAGCCTCGACCATCCCCGAGCCATGGAAACCGCCGTTGCGCTTTCGCGTTTTCATGCGGGCGAGCCGCCAAGGCCCGCAGTCGTCTCCGAGGGAATGGCCGGCTATTGGCGAGTGAGTGCTGCGCTCGGCGCGCTCGGCGATCGGTTGCGCCCGGTCGCGGGCCGACCGGGTTTTGCGCTCCTGCTCGTCGATGTCTCGCTCTGGACGCTTTATCAGGCCAATGGTGCAGTTGAAATTCATGCGCCCGATGCGCGGGACATGCCAACCAGCGTTTTGACCGACCATCTCGTTCTCGATGGCCTGGCATCGGGTGAGATTTCGATCACGGATGCTCTCGCGCGCGGGATCGTCACTGTCGAAGGTCGAGACCAAGAGGCGGTGCGGGCAGCACTCCAGCGCGCCTTTTCGACGCCGTCTACAGCGCGACCGCTAGCCGGCCGTTCGGCCTTTGGCGCCAAGCCTTAAGCCACGCGCTCGGCTACCGCTCCTTCTAGCGACGGCCCATGTCGGCGCTTAACCGAAAATCGCGCAAAACATTGCAAGAATCGACAATGACGCCTCGCGTCCTCTTGTTCTTCTCGCGCCAAACGATAGTTTACCGCTCGGACGCAGCGGGCCGGCCTTTATGAGCCCGCGCGATCCGGAGGAAATGAGGGGCAAGCCGGTGACGGCCCAATGCCCCCGAGGGAGGACTATGGGCGACGTTCCCAAGGCAAATGCGCCAACGCTGAAGGCTGCCCGCCTCGATGTGGAAGACATCTCGCTGAGGTTCGGCGGGGTCAAAGCCATCGATGGGGTGTCATTTTCCGTTGAGCCGGGCTCAATCACCGCTCTCATCGGTCCGAATGGCGCAGGCAAGACCTCCTGCTTCAATGCGATTTCAGGCTTCTACAAGCCCAATTCCGGCCGGGTGAAGCTCGACGGCCGCGATATCACCGAGGTGCCGGCGCGCGACCGTGCAGCACTGGGCCTTGCGCGGACCTTCCAGAACATCGCGCTGTTTCGCGGCATGACCGTGCTCGACAACATCAAGCTCGGTCGCCACGTTCATCTGAAATCCGGGCTCTTTTCGTCGCTCCTCTATTTTGGTGCTGCTCAGCGCGAGGAAATGCAGCTGCGCGCCGAGGTGGAACGCGAGGTGATCGATTTCCTCGAACTCGACCACATTCGCAACGTGCCGGTGGCGATCCTGCCCTATGGCTTGCAGAAGAAGGTGGAGCTTGCCCGTGCGCTCGCCATGCGTCCCCGTGTGCTCATGCTTGACGAGCCGGTCGCCGGCATGAACCGCGAGGAGACCGAGGATATGGCCCGCGCGATCTTGGATGTGCGGGACGAATGGGGCGTCACGGTTCTCCTGGTCGAGCATGACATGGGCATGGTGATGGATATTTCCGACCATGTGGCTGTCTTGAATTTCGGCCGGTTGATTGCGGCAGGGGCTCCGGCGGAGGTGCGCGCCAATCCGGAAGTCATTACCGCCTATCTCGGCTCGACCGGCGATCCGCGACGTGCCGAGACGGAGGCCGCGTGATGGATAAATGGGCCAATCTGGAATTTATCGACCTCGTTGAGACCTCGCTTGCGGGGTTCGGCACCGGCGCACTTATGGCGCTCACCGGCGTTGCCTTCGTCATCATCTACAAGGCCACCAAGGTGATCAATCTCGCCATCGGTGAGATGCTGATGGTCGGCGCCTTCGTCTTCTATGGCTTCTCGGCGGGCCTTGCCTTGCCGATCTGGGCCTCGATCCCTGCGACCCTCATCGTTTGCGCCCTTGTGGGCGGGATTATCGAGCGGACCATGATCCGCCCGCTGATGAAAGATAATCCGGTCTCGGTGTTCATGGTGACGATCGGGCTCACCTCGATCCTCATCGGCCTTGTCGAGCTCATCTGGTCGGCTGAGCCGCGCCGCCTGCCGGAGTTTCTGCCGCAGCAGCCGCTCATCCTCTGGGACGCTTTCGTCCCGTCGAAGACAGCCTATTCCTTCCTGATCTCGGCTGTGGTTGTGGCCGTTCTGATCACGGTCTTCGCCTTCTGGCGTGGCGGCATCGCGCTCCGAGCAACGGCGACCGATCGGGCCGCGGCATCCTCCGTCGGCATCAATGTCGCCGGCGTCTTCTCCTTCTCCTGGATGTTGGCAGCCGTGGTTGCCGGGCTCGCGGGCATTCTGGTGGGCTCTGTTGGCGGGATCTCCTCGGCCATGGGCCTTTTCGGCCTCTCAGTCTTCGTCGTTGTCATCGTCGGCGGACTCGACAGCATCACCGGAGCCTTGGTTGCCGGCCTTTTCGTTGGCTGGCTTGAGGCCATGGTTGGCCGGCTGTTCGGTGGCGAGTTCAAACTGCTCGCGACCTTCTCGATCCTGCTGATTGTGCTCGTGGTCCGGCCCTACGGGCTGTTCGGCACCCATGAGATCGAGAGACTCTGATGCGGATCGGGACAGCAAAACAGAGTTATGCGGCCGATGAGGCCATGTTCAAGACCGATACCCAGCGCGCTTGGTTCGCCGCGCTGATGGTGGGCTTGGTCGTCTATCCCCTCGTCGGCTCGGGCTATTGGATGTTTCTCGCCGTCCTGGTGATGATCAATGTCATTTCCACCACCGGGTTAAACATCCTCACCGGCTTCACCGGCCAGGTGTCGCTTGGCCACGCCGCCTTCATGGCGGTTGGGGCCTATACGGTTGCCTTCTTCGACGGGCGGTTTGATACGCCGGTGCTGTTGAACCTAGTGCTGGCGGGTGCTGTTGCCTCGGGCATCGGCTTCTTCGTCGGCCTGCCGTCGCTCAGGATCAAGGGCCTTTATCTTGCCATTGCGACGCTTGCGGCCTCCGTCATTCTTGGCTTCGTGTTCTTGAACTGGACGCCGGTGACCGGAGGCCTGCGCGGCCTCAATGTCCCGACCGCCACTTTTCTCGGCATTGAGCTTGCCACCCCTGAGCGGCTCTATTGGCTGGTCATGCCCATCTGCGTGATCATGGTGGCGGCAGCGCGCAACCTGTTCCGCACCCGCATCGGCCGCGCCTTCATCGCCATTCGCGACCGCGATATCTCCGCTGAGATCATCGGCATCCCGCTATTCAAGTACAAGCTCCTGAGCTTCGCAATCTCGTCCTTCTATGCGGGCGTTGCCGGCGGTCTCTGGGCCTATCTGTTCCGGGTGGTGACGCCTGAAAGCTTCCCGGCGCTCGCCTCGATCTTTTTCCTTGCCGCCGTCATCGTCGGTGGGGCCGGAACGATTATCGGCGGCATTTTCGGCGCGATCTTCATGACGCTGATCCCGGAGTTCCTCAAACTGGCCGCCGCGGGTGTCGTGCCCTGGTTCCCCGATGCGCCGATCTACCTCGCGCCCATCCGCAACATCGTCTTTGGCGTGCTGATCGTCGGCTTCCTCATCTTCGAGCCGATGGGGCTTGCCGAGATCTGGCGGCGCGTGCGCCGCTGCTTCGCCCTCTGGCCGTTTCGAACTTAAAGTGACCAACCCCAATACCGCCGCCAAGGCGGATGAACTCAACCCTCCAGGAGGACCTCCCATGACCAAACTTTCCCGCCGTGCCTTTAATTCTCTCGGTCTCGGCGCTGCCATCGTGGTGCCGACCGGAACGCGCCTGTTCGCGCAGGCCCCCGAGCTCGTGATCGGCGCTGCCAACCCCATGTCGGGCGTCTTCGCCTTTGCCGGCGTCGAGGGCTTTGAAGGTGGCCGCGACTATTTCGAGGCGATCAATCGCGCAGGCGGCATCCAGGGGCGCCGCGTTCGCTATGTGAACGAAGACTCAGGCTACCGCGTCGACAATGCGGTCGCGATCTTCACCCGCCTGACCAGCCAGTACACGATCCCCGTGTTCTTCGGTGACTCCACCGGCTTCCAGAAGGCGATCAATCCCGAGCTCAACCGTCGCGGCACCACCGTCATGGCGGGTGCCTCATTCGCCTCCGAGATCGACGATCCCGCAGCCTTCCCGAACCAGTGGATGCCCGGCCCGAACTATTCCGACCAGTTGCGCGTGCTGCTGCGCTACATCAACGCCCAGAAGAAGGGCGCCTCCGTCGTCCTCGTCCACTCCGATACCGAGTTCGGCCGCGACCCGATCGCAGCGGCTGAGGCTGAGATTACCCGCCTTGGCTTGAGCCTTGCGGAGAAGATCGTGACCCAGCCGGGTTCGGTCGACGTCTCGGGCGATGTGATCAAGATCCGCCGCCGCAATCCCGACTACGTCATCTTCCATGGCTATGTGCTGCAGCCGATCCCGGAATTCATGGCGCAGGCCCGTCAGGCCGGCATGACCTCCAAGTTCATGGGCACGTTCTACTCCACCGACACGACCCTGATGAACCGCGCGGGTGCGGCAGCCGACGGCTATATGGGCGTCTCCTGCTACAATTTCGACGCCAATGCCCAGGGCGCGCAGATGAATACGGTGCGGGAATTCAACCCGAACCGCGTGCGCACCAACGCCTATTTCCAGGGCTGGATGAACGCCATGCTCGGCTTGGAAGTGGTGAAGCGGACGCTCGCCGCCAATCAAGAGCTGAACGCGGTGAATATGATGCGCGCCGCACGCTCGATCCAGAACTACGACACCGGCGGGCTCGTCGGCGCGCCGATCTCGATGACGCGCAATTCGTTCCCGGTCGGTCGCGTCTATCAGTACAACGCCGCCGAAAAGCGCCTCATTGGCGCGTCGGACTGGATCACGGTTGGCGCTGCCAGCTGAGTTGACGTTCCCTCCCGACGCTTGCCGCTTAAGGCAGGCGTCGGGTCACGTCGCACCGGAGAATAGGCCTGTGACCGCTGGCGCCGTCCTGGAAGTGAACAATATCGAGGTTGTCTATGCCAAGGCGATCCAGGCCTTGCGTGGGCTATCGCTCGCTGTCCCGCGCGGTGAGATCGTCGCGCTTCTAGGCTCCAACGGCGCCGGCAAGTCCACCGTCCTGAAAGCGATTTCGGCGCTGCTGCCCATGGAAAATGGGCAGGTGACCGAGGGCAAGATCCTTTTTGAGGGCAACCCTGTCGAGCAGGGTAATCCCCACCGCCTCGTGCGCGGCGGCCTCTTTCACGTGATGGAAGGACGCCGGATTTTCCAGGATATGACGGTCGAGGATAATCTCACCGCCGCCACCTATGCGCTGACCGGTCGTGCTGGCGTCACGCCTGACTTTGAGCGCGTCTATCACTATTTCCCGCGCCTTGCCGAACGCCGCAAAGGCCTCGCCGGCTATCTCTCCGGCGGTGAGCAGCAAATGCTCGCCATTGGGCGCGCGCTGGTGGCCCAACCGAGCGTAATCTTGCTCGATGAGCCGTCGCTCGGACTTGCACCGAAGCTGGTGGAGGAAATCTTCGCCATCATCGCCCG
>JBAWYY010000100.1:0-8211 GCA_037143285.1 Alphaproteobacteria bacterium
CTGACGCTGGTCTGTTTGGCGCTTCTTGGCGGCTCTCGCCTCTCCTCCACCGAAACCCGCTTTGTGCCGGGCGTGAAGCTGCGACTGGTCCAGCCTGATATTCCGCAGGACGAAAAATTTAGGCCGGAGGCTCGGGATTGGATTTTGGATCGCTATGCCAGCCTTTCGGACAAGGCGGCGTCGGCGGAGCGCATGGGCGTGCGCGACGTCACGCATCTGATTTGGCCCGAATCAGCCTTCCCTTTTTTCCTGATTCTCGACCGACAAGCGCTGACCCGGATTGCCGAGCTTTTGCCTCAAGGGACAACGCTAATTACCGGCGCCGCACGCCCAGATGAACCAGCGCCCGGCCGCACTCAACCAAGGGTGTTCAATTCAGCCTATGTGATCGACCATCAAGGCGCCATTGTTGATACCTATGACAAAGTCCACTTGGTTCCCTTTGGTGAATACTTGCCGTTTCATGACCGGCTAGAAGCCGCAGGGCTTGAGGCGCTGACGCGGCAACGAGGTGGCTTCTCGGCGGGTGATCGCAGGCGCACTCTGACGATCCCGGGGGCGCCGCCGGTGGGAATATTGATTTGCTACGAAATCATATTTCCCCGAGCGGTGACCGCCGCTGATCGGCGGCCCGGATGGCTCTTGAACCTGACAAATGACGCTTGGTTTGGCTTCACGCCCGGTCCCTATCAGCACCTCCATCAAAGCGTGGTCCGAGCTATCGAAGAAGGCCTGCCTGTGGTGCGGGTCGCCAATAACGGCGTCTCGGCGGTGATCGACCCGCTGGGGCGTATTATTCGCTCCCTGCCGTTAGGCGCTCGGGACATCCTTGACGCCGAACTTCCCGTCGCTAGGCCCGTCACAATGTACAACCTAGCAGGCGATGCACCACTTATGATAGTATGGGTTGTTTCAGCGTTTGCACTGATGCGGCGACGCAAAATCCGCTTATGAAATGGTGGTAATCAGGTAAATTCTGGCCGTAATTCACTTGTAACTAGTCGCGTAAATCGTCATAAGCGGTCACGGAGTCACTCATTCGGCTCAGTGAAGAGAGTTGGCCACCTGTTGTCATTGGTGTGGGGCATTGATGACTGACATTTCACGTTACCCCGATCGCCAGGCGCCAAAGAGCGCGGCGAATGGGGCAGGAGCACAGGGAAACGACGTCTAATGATCAAGAAAATACCGAACCCCATCGACAAGCATGTTGGTAGCCGCGTCCGCATGCGCCGAATGATGTTGGGCATGAGCCAAGAGAAGCTTGGCGAACGTCTTGGCCTCACCTTCCAGCAGGTTCAAAAGTACGAAAAAGGCACGAACCGCATCGGTGCTAGCCGTTTGCAGCAGATTTCGGCCATCCTTTCTGTGCCCGTTTCATTTTTCTTCGAAGGCGCCCCCTCCGGCGAGCCCGCTCCTGAGGGCGGTTTCCGTGAGAGCCAGGCTGCGTCTTACGTTGCGGACTTCCTGTCGACCAGCGAGGGCCTTGCCCTCAATCGCGCGTTCATCCGCATCCGCGACACCAAGGTGCGCCGCAAGATCGTCGACTTGGTTCGTGCCGTTGCCGGTGAAGAGGACTTGGCCGAGTAACGGCCCGCCTTGCGCTCAACACCGTGAAAGAGCGAAAAATCTCCTCGTCACGTTCTTTTTTTCGAACGTTCCGACCTTTTCGTCGTTTTCGGTCTTGACCAACTGATGACGTGTTGTCAGAACCTCGCCCGCTTGCGACCGGGGGCTTCCCCCTTCGCGGGACGAAGGTCGCACCAGCAATAGGTGCCCCTCAAGTCGATTTTCTTCGGCGCGCAACATCGTGCGCCTTTGGTGCCCGCTCGAAGCGGGCTTTCCTTTCGGAGGATTACGCGTGGCTCGCGCTTCTTACTTCTTCACGTCTGAATCAGTGTCCGAGGGTCATCCGGACAAAGTTTGCGACCGCATCTCCGACGAGATCGTTGATCTGTTCTTCAAAGAGGCCGCGAAGTCCGGCATGCCGGCGGCTCAGGTCCGCGTTGCCGCTGAGACCCTCGCCACCACCAACCGCGTGGTCATCGCTGGCGAGGTTCGCACGAGCCTGACCGAGAAGCAGATGAAGTCGAAGGTCAAGTCTGCGGCCCGCAAGGCCATCAAGAGCATTGGCTACGAACAGGCCGGTTTCCACTGGAAGACCGCTAAGATCGACGTTCTCTTGCACCCGCAATCCGTTGATATTGCTCAAGGTGTTGATGAAGCTGGCAATAAGGACGTGGGTGCTGGCGACCAGGGCATCATGTTCGGCTATGCTTGCCGCGAGACGCCCGACCTGATGCCGGCGCCGCTCTACTACGCCCACAAGATCCTCGAGAACTTGACCATCCTGCGTAAGGCTGGCGAGCGCGATTGCGGGAAGCTCGGCCCCGATGCGAAGAGCCAAGTCACCATCCGCTATGAGGACGGCAAGCCGAAGGCGGTCACCCAGATCGTGCTGTCGACTCAGCATCTGGATGAAAAGCTCACCTCGAAGGACGTGCAGAAGATCGTTGAACCGATCATCCGCGAGACTTTGGCGGGGATCGAAATCGCCAAGGACTGCAAGTGGTGGATCAACCCCACTGGCAAGTTCGTGATCGGCGGTCCGGACGGCGACTCCGGCCTGACCGGGCGCAAGATCATCGTCGACACCTATGGCGGGGCGGCCCCCCATGGAGGTGGCGCGTTCTCCGGTAAGGATCCGACCAAGGTCGACCGTTCCGCCGCCTATGCCGCGCGCTATCTCGCCAAGAACGTTGTGGCAGCTAAGCTCGCTGACCGCTGCACAATCCAGCTCTCCTACGCCATCGGCGTGGCGCAGCCCTTGTCGATCTATGTCGACCTGCACGGCACCGGCAAAGTGGATGAAGCCAAGCTCGAAGCCGCTTTGGCCAAGGCGATGGATCTGTCGCCCCGTGGCATCCGCGAACACCTCGGCTTGAACAAGGCGATCTACGCCAAGACCTCCGCTTATGGCCACTTCGGCCGCAAGGCGGGTCGCGATGGGTCCTTCTCGTGGGAAAAGACCGATCTCGTGGGCAAGCTGAAAGAAGCGCTCGCCTGATCCAAAGGCCTTCACGGCTATGGCAAAGGGGGCCCCTGTGGCCCCCTTTTCTGTGGGGAGACCGGCGATGAGTGACGCGAAATACCTTGCCGGCCAAGGCTCGTTCTTCGGCCGCCGCAAAGGCAAGGGCATGAAGCCGCGCCAGGCGGACAAGCTGACGACGCTGTTGCCCCGCCTTCAGGTCGATCTCACGCGCCCCTGTGATCTCGCGACGTTGTTCCCTCGACCCCTCGATGGGCTCGTTTTGGAGATCGGGTTTGGCGGTGGCGAGCATTTGGTGCGCGAAGCGTTAGCTCATCCGCGACTAGGGTTCCTTGGGGTGGAACCCTTTGTGAACGGTATGGCGAAGATGTTGACCGCCATTGACGACCACTCAATCGACACTGTTCGACTGTCGACAACCGATGCAACCGAGGTGCTTTCTTGGCTGCCTGAAAGCTCCGTCGATATCGTCTATTTGCTCTATCCAGACCCCTGGCCAAAGACCCGTCATCACAAGCGTCGTTTCGTCCAAGATGCGACTGTTGAGGCCCTTGCGCGCGTCTTAAAACCCGGCGGTGAGTTCCGTTTTGCCAGCGACATCGATCACTATTCGGCCTGGACTTTGGCGCGGCTGATGCGCTCGTGCGACTTCACTTTCACGGCCCAAACCGCGGCTGATTGGCGCACCCCATGGGCCGGCTGGCAGTCGACCCGATATGAAGCAAAAGCGTTTCGCGAGGGACGGAAAGCGACCTACCTCACCTTCCGGCGCCACTGACGTGAGGCGCGGTCCAGCCATGCTCTTGACCAGGCCCGCTGAGGTCTGGACCATGGGGATTACCTGACCAGATTGAGCCTTGAGGACACCACGATGACCGCAGCCGCTGCCCCCGCCCATACCGCTGGTTTGTCGATGCTGGAGAAGCGGCGGATCGAGGCGGAAATCCTCAAGCATGTCTACGAGACCCTGAAATCCAGCCAGGGTCTTGAGGTAGCAAAAAGCACCATTGCCGAGGCGATCCGCCGCTCTTCCATGGAGCAGGCCGCGCGCTTTGCCGCAGAGACCAAGGGCGGCACCTCACTGAAGAGCTTTGTCGATCTTCAGCCTCTGTGGACCAAGGACGGCGCGCTGGAAATTGAGGTGGTCGGAGAGACCGCCACGAGCTTCGACTTCAATGTGACCCGCTGTCGCTATTCTGAGATGTACAAGTCCATGGGGCTCGGTGACATCGGCCACCTCTTGTCGTGCCAGCGCGACGGCACGTTCTGCGAAGGCTATGATACGAAGTTACAGCTGAGCCGTAGCCAAACCATCATGCAGGGCGCGAGCCATTGCGACTTCCGCTATCGCTATGAGGGCGAGGCAAAGTAGCCCTCGCTGATTGCTTAGGGCTCTTTGATCCCCAGCAGCGGCCATTTGCCGCTGGGGAGAGATTGATGGGCGGCCTTGCCGCAGAAGGCCCAATCCGAGGCCCTATTAGATGCTGTCGGGCTGACCCATGAAGTCGCGCTTGCCGACGTCAACGCCATTCTCACGCAGGATCGCGTAGGCCGCGCTGACGTGGAAATAGAAGTTCGGCATGGCGAAGTGGAGCATGTAGGGCGTACCCTTAAAGGTCATTGCTCCGGTCCGCATGGTGATCGTGATATCGCGTGTCTCGCCCGCATCAATCGCCGCCGTATCGACGCTCTTCACAAAAGCGATCGTCTTGGCGATGCGCTCTTTCAACTCGGCGACGGTCGTCTCGGTGTCGGGCATGGGCGGCGGCTCCAGCCCGGCCAGACGGGCAACTGTGCCCTTGGCGAAATCGGTGGATAGTTGAACCTGCCGCGACAGCGGGAACATGTCAGGCGCCAAGCGGCTTGCCAGGAGCACGCCGGGCTCGATCTTCTTGGCTTCAGCAAAGGCGACGCCCTTGTCCAAAAGGGCGGAGAGATTGTTCAGCATTCGAACGAAGACCGGGACTGTCAGGGCGGACATCGAAAGCGGCATTGGGGCGCATCCTCGAAATGGTGGGGCAACAGGGTCGTTGCAGAGGTCTCATAGGCCCCGCGCGCGCGCCGCGCCAGCACGCTATAGGTCATGGATGGTCCATCCGATTCCCTTGAGCGACGAGCCTGCCGCACGCGGTCGCATCACGCGACTGGCGTTGACGCAGTTCCGCACCTATGCGGCGGCCTCGATCAGCCCGCAAGCGGACCTGGTGGTGCTCACTGGCCCCAACGGCGCCGGGAAAACCAATGTCCTGGAGGCCCTGTCCTTTTTAACGCCCGGTCGCGGACTGCGGCGTGCGACCCTTGATGAGGTCGCAGCCGACCAGGGTGACGGCTCCTGGGCAGCCGTGGCAACCGTCGAGGGGCCGGTTGGCGAGGTCGTGCTTGGGACAGGGGTGCCCGCAGGCACGGGCGACGCCCGCAACCGCACCTGTCGCATTGATCGCGCGGATGTCGGCTCCGCCAGTGCGTTTGCCGAGCATGTCCGGGTGGTCTGGCTCACCCCCACCATGGATGGGCTCTTTCTCGGCTCTGGCGGCGACCGGCGTCGCTTCCTGGATCGACTCGTGCTCGCGGTCGATGCCGAACACGGGACACGCGTCGCGGCGCTGGAACGTTCGCTGCGCTCGCGCAACAAGCTTCTCGAAGACTACCAGCCGGATATGGCTTGGCTTGAGGCGGTGGAACACGAGACCGCGGAATTGGCAGTGGCGGTCGCAGCAGCGCGCGCAGAGACCGTCCAGCGGCTGGCGGCCCTCATCGCTGAGACCCGCGATGACAACTCACCCTTCCCCTGGGGGGCGCTCGCCCTTGATGGCGCCATCGAGCAAGCGGTTCTGGAACAGCCGGCGGTGGCCGTCGAAGATCTCTATCGGCGGATCCTCCGCGAAAACCGCCAGCGCGACCGAGCGGCCGGTCGGACCACGGAGGGGCCCCATCGCTCAGATTTGATGGTGGTGCATGGGCCGACAGGCGCACCGGCGGAACGCTGCTCGACCGGTCAGCAAAAGGCACTGCTTATTGGGCTGGTGCTCGCCCATGCGCGCCTCGTCTCCAGCATGGCGGGCTTCACACCCATCGTGCTCCTCGACGAGGTCGCAGCCCACCTCGACCCTTCGCGACGAGATGCTTTGTTCGCGGCACTCGAAGAACAGCAGGTTCAGGTTTGGATGACCGGCGCCGACCCAGCGTCTTTCGCAGATCTCAAGGGTCGGGCCGACGTCTTCACCGTGACGCCCGGGCGGCTCGCCCGAGCGTAATCATCACGTCAATGTCGCTCACGCGTGTTTGGCGGCAGCGCGTCGGCTGCGGGCAAACAAGGCGATTGCGAGCGTCAGTACGAGGCCCAGAAGCGCTGCCCCATAGTGCGGGATCGCGCCAGCGACCAAGGGGACTTCCGCCGAAGGGCCAGGCTTCACCCAACCCGGATTGTAAGCTGCGATCTGCTTCAGGATGACGGGGTCGTTGACGATCATGTCGCCAGCAATCCAGCCGAGAAGCGCGGCACCAGCCCAAACGAACAGCGGGAAGCGCTCGATCAGGCCAAGAACCAAGCCGGAGCCTGCGATGATCAGCGGGATTGTGAGCGCCAGACCGAAGACGAAGAGCCAGACATTGCCGTGGGAGGCAGCGGCGATCGCGAGCACATTGTCGAGGCTCATGACCGCGTCGGCAATAGCCACAGTCCGAACGGCTTTCCAGAGATTGTCGGTTTCTTCGATCTCGCCGTGGCCGCCTTCGGCATCTTCGCCGGTAGCAAGCTTGACCGCGATCCAGAGCAGCAGGAGGCCGCCGATCAGCTTCAACAGCGGAATGGCGAGCAAATAGGTGATGATTAGTGCGAAGAGGATGCGCAGACCAACGGCCGCCCCTGCGCCAAGAAGCACGCCGATCTTGCGCTGCTTCTCAGGCAGACCACGACAAGCGAGCGCGATGACGACGGCATTATCGCCAGACAACAAAAGGTCGATCCAGATGATCTGGACGAGCCCAACCCAAAATTCAGAATCCATCGCGCGCGGTTCCGTTCCAAACACGGCGCAGTGATCGCGCCTTCATAGGGAACGCTACTTAGGGGATTTTGCGGGGAGCACCAATGGCTAGCATGCTAGCCATGCAAAATGGCAACCCCAGGGATGCGCAAAGCTTATGCAGCGCTTTCAGCCGTCCGGCGGCGACGGAGCAAATAGGCAACCGTCACCACCAAGACCGCACCGACAACAGCAGCCGGGTACTCAAGCTTGTGCGCGAGGTCCTTGCCGATCCAGCTGATAACGGCCGGATCCGAGTCGAGCATTTCACCGGCAAGCCAGCCGAGGAGCGCCGCACCAGCCCAGATAAGGATCGGAAAACGCTCAAGCATTTTCATGATGAGCGAAGCGCCTGCGACAATGAGCGGGATGGAGATGATGAGACCAAAGACCAGCATCGACTTGTTGTCTTTGGCGACAGCGGCAATGGCGAGCACGTTGTCGAGGCTCATCACCGCGTCGGCGATGGCAACCGTGCGAACCGCAAACCAAAGCTTATCGGAAGCCGCGACCTCGTCGCCATGGTTGCCTTCATCGGTGACGAGCTTCACCGCGATCCAGAACAGGAGGACCGCGCCGATGATACGAAGGAAGGGGAGATCCAGCAGCGTTGCGATGAACAGCGTGAAGACCACACGCAAAAGGATCGCGACACCCGCACCCAGCACCATGCCAATAAGTCGCTGACGCTCAGGGAGCGCGCGGCAGGCAAGCGCGATGACCACCGCATTATCACCCGACAGAATGATGTTGATCCAGATGACCTCGAGAACCTGCAAGAGGCTGAAACTGGAAAAATCCATCGGGGGCAACTCCGTTTAAAAGACGGCGCAACGTAGTCGGCACAATTTCACGGCGAAATACGTGTATTATCGTAAGGTCGCTAATTCTAATCAGCCCAGCGCATCCGCAATCGCTTGACCGCAGCCGGTGGTATCAGCGGAACCGCCGAGATCGCGGGTTCGATAGTCGGCTTTCGCCAGAACGTCCTCAATCGCGCGCACAATCGCAGCGGCCGCCTCCGGCTCGCCGAGGTGATCAAGCATCATGGCCGCGGACCAAATCTGCCCGACAGGATTAGCGATCCCGAGACCGGCAATGTCGGGCGCCGAACCATGGACCGGCTGAAACAGGCTC
>JBAWYY010000101.1:0-8156 GCA_037143285.1 Alphaproteobacteria bacterium
TGAGAGATGATATCGGCGATCTCAGTAAAGCTCATGGCGCTGCCGCCGTACTCGCGCGGTGTCATAGCACCCAAGAGGCGCGCCTGACGCAAGGCCTCAATAGCCTCGCGTGGAAAGCGCCCCTCGCGGTCCACGGCGTCCGCCGCAGCCGCTGCGGCGGCAAGGGCGGGAGCCAAACGCTGGGCCACGGTTTCGCTGGCCGGTGGTGTGCGGAACGCGGGGCGTACGATCATGGCTTACGCTCCTGCCGGTGTCAGGGTCAGTTCCTCAACGGCCGCCTGGATCGTCGCAATGGACGAAAACAAACGGCGGTTCAGCATCCGCTCTGGGAATTCGATATTGAAAGCATCCTCGAGCGCCAACATCAGTTGAACTGACCCGAATGATGTCATCCCGGCCTTGTAAAGGTCGGTCGATGCAGTGATCTGTCCCGCCTCTGGCGGAAACTGAACCGTCGATGTGACGATATCTTGAATAGTCGCAGTCATTGGAATCGCCCCCCACGGGCAAATCCCCGTTCCCGAATGTTAGAATGCCGGAGATCTCCTGTGTTTAGCAATCAAAGCTTACCGGGATGGTTAGCAAAACATCACCCATTTCTTAACGCGCTGGCACATCCTGGTGCAGGTGAATCGCGTTGCTTTGTGAATGATCAAGACCCTCCAAATCTGCCACTTTATCCCTTCGGAATTGAGGATGCGGTTGACCCGAGGCCAGCAGCAATGATAGTCGGACCCTCGTGCCTCTATGGCGGAATTGGTAGACGCGCTCGACTCAAAATCGAGTTCCGCAAGGAGTGCTGGTTCGATCCCGGCTAGGGGCACCACCTATTTTATATAATCATATCAATATCTTATATGAATTCCATAGTGCCGAAGTGTCCGGGGCTTAGCGGGGATGGCCCCGCAAAGTGGTTCTCACAATGTGGAAAAGTCGGTCGTTTTGGCCTCCAAAATTGGGGGCACCGTCAGATGGGCGACATGATGAGATCCGCAGCCTGACGACAATCAGGACCTAGCTTAACCAGGCCATCAAACTGTCCGACGGATACGGATCACCTCACTTGCTGTGGGCCCCTAGCGAGCCCCCGGCTTGGATTTTTCGGTGTCCTTCCGCTTCGTGGCAGAGGGGTGGAGCGTATCCACCGAACCGGACTCAAGGTGCTCGAGAATTCGCCTCAGTGCTGCGATGTTGTTTTCGTCTTCTGTGCTCCCGAGCGCCTCCTGGAGCACCGCGCGGATGTCATCGGCTCCGACCAACTCCATTTCCCAGTTCGGATACAGACGCGCCCGCTTCTCCACACTCCGGTCCAGAGCAACGATGTCGTGATGGCGCGGATCGCCATGAAGGCTCGCGATCAGGTTCTCCACCTGGGCGGGCGGCCCCTCGAACCATTGGAAGAAGACGCCGCTGCCGAAAACCAGCACCCCGGTGATGTCGCGGGCGACATTGCGGCGCTGAGACTTCTCGATGATGCGGCCGACCTCTGCGTCGTCGACGCCTTCCGCGGCACGACTGCAGTATACGAAAGTCCCAAGAATGGGCGCGGCGTAGTCAGTGCCAGCGTCGCGCGGAAAACCGAATTCATCGGACATAGGTCAGCTCGCTTTATCTGTGCCGGGCAGTCCGCGGCATGCCGAGAGCCAGGGTAAGGCTAGCCCACTTTTCCGATTGGGGTAAGGCAGCATGTCCGCTGGCAGATAATTCAAGATATTTGAGGCAGTTTCCAAAGAGAGGCTTTGGCTCATCTTCATTACCCAAAGCGCATGAAGCGCGGGCGGGCATTAGCTCGGCTTTTTCGTTTTTGGCCTTAGGGAGCTGATCGTTATTGCGGTGACTCTGACAAAGCCTGAACCAAGGTCACGGCCCGATTGGCATGCGAGGCGGCGGTAAACAGCGCCTTTTTGTCGGCTTTCATGAGAGCCAGCCAATGGCCGAGATACTGAGCAGGTGACACTAGAATGGCCGCCCGAACGATATCAGCCGGGCTTGCAAGATACGGCTCTGCGTAGCGTGATATAAAATCCCAATCCAACGTGAAGGCACTTTTATTGTTTTCATGACTTGTGTGCGGCCTAACCACTTAGGATAACTGGTGTTTAGAAAATTCACACAAGTCTTAGCTTGTCTGACAGCACCGAGTGATGATCTTCCAATAAGAGAGCGAGCCGCTGCCGTTAGTTCGCCCGATTGGTGATCGAGATTGCATAAGCCGGCGTGCGAACCTCGAACATGGGATCGACATCGGGGGTGGGGCCAGCAATGCCATCGGCGAGCGTGGTCGGCGAGAAGAAGGTGCCGTCGCAGGTGTCGTTCTTCTCGAGCGCAGTGATTGTCAGCGTACCCAGTTTCACGGTCGGGCGTGTGTCCTCCTCCGGCCATGCGCGGGTCACATCGTCGCGGTGATCACCAGAGCGGGCGATGGTTGCGACCATGTCGAAGCCGGTCGGGCGCCGGGTGGCAAGCCTATCGGTCATGTCCTGAACGAGATAATCGGCAGGCTTTGCCCGTGCTTCGTCGTCTGTCAGCGTCGCCGGACCACCGTTCGGCACCATGCGGAACTTAATCACGCGCGCCTCGCCGGCGGTATTGGTCAGCGTATAGGCGTGCACCCCGAAATAGGGGATGCCGACCCAAGAGGCGGCGATTGGCTGTGCTGCCAGATAGCGCGCTTGGTTCATGGTTTCGGGGTTGGCGTCGGTGAAGGCCTTCACGCGCTCGGCATCTGGCCGGCCGTCGGCGCCGGGAGTGCGGGCTTGCAGGAAGCCCAGCATTTGCGCGGGCGTACGGGCAAAGTTAATGGGGGCGTTGATCATCACAAACTCGCTGTGACCGGCGCCGCCTTCGTCAATGCGAAACGAGAAGCCGCGGTTCGGGCCGCGTGCCGCGTCGGCGACACGGGGATTTCCGCCGCCAACCGAGAACCGAGCCACTACGCGCGAGGGTCGCGCGAATGTCGCGGCCTTGGACAAGGCGCGCGCCTCCGCCGTAGGCTCGAAAGTCCCAACGAAACACTGGCCTTTGGCGCCGCTCGGCCGGTTCTTCGCCTTACCTGCAAAGGTGTGCATCAAGTCGACGATCGGCTGCGGATCGAATCCCTGGGCCTGAGCGGGAGCTGCAAGCCCTAAACCGACCACCGCCGAAATCATGAACATCTTGGCTGTCACTTTGTTCTCCTGGTGTAGGCACGTAGCCGGTTCGGAACGAAGACGGGGTTCGTTACGAGCGAAGAATGAGTCTTACGAAGCTTAGGGCCTGTGGGCGTGATCAGCCCCCGCTGAGTGGTCCGGTTGGAATGTTAGTGCAGTGACGGCTTCGGCGCCAACGCGAACGGCGAAGCTGAATGGGGTTGCGCCGCTGTCCGCGCGGCCATGGCTGGCACAAAGACCTCTGGTGCGGGCAGCTTGTAGCCCAGTGAGCCGTGCAGGCGCACCGTGTTTTGGTGCCGCCGTCAGCTCTCAATGATGATCTTCTCCTCCGAGACCCGGTGCTTGTTCGCCAGATCTTCGTTTTTCGCGGTAGCCTAGTGCTCCTTGAGCACCACAATGATCTGCTCTCCGTGCGCTCGGCATACTTCAACAGTTCGTCCTCGTCCGGGCCGGACTCTAACTCCGCTTAGAGGAAATACTTAGTGGCAGGTCAGTCCGACCTTCACCCCACCTCATCTCACACTTTTAATCAGTTTGATTGACCGGGATAGGCGGCGTCGAGCACGAAGGGGTAGGGACCGGGCGCCCGTTCGACATAGGCGGTGTGGGTCACGAGGCCCGTGCCTTCAACCCAAGCGTGGAGATAGAAGGCTGCAGGCTCGAAATTGAGAGCGGAACGCGAGGCCTCCGACAGATCTAAAACAACCTGATGGGCAACCGAGGGCGCGACCATGGCAAGCGTGCCGCCAAAGAGCGCCTGGATCGGCCGGTGATGATGACCGCATAGAATGCGGACGATCTGGGGATGCGCCCGCACCAAAGCCTCAAACGCGGGTGCTCCCTCATTCAGGCCGATCGCGTCCATATGCTTGATCCCGCATGCAAAAGGCGGGTGATGCATGACAATGATCGTTGGCGTGTCACGCCCCTCATTCAGCCGCGCCTCGAGCCAGGCGAGACGATCACCGCAAAGTGCGCCAGCACCTGACCCCGGCACGACCGTATCAAGGCCAATTACGCGTACGGGCGCGAGATCGGCGACCCATTGGGCGAAGGTGTCGTGATGAGCCATGCCTGGCCAGCCGTTGAAAACCGATTTCATAATGTCCCGGCGATCGTGGTTGCCGGGAATAAGCCAGACCGGCATCGGCAGGCGTTCGATAATCGATTTCAGGTTCTGGTATTCGGTCTCGAGGCCGTTATCGGTGAGATCACCAGAAATGATCACCACATCCGGGCGGGTCTCCAGGGCGATAACGGCGTCCACCGCCCGCTCTGTCAGCATATTGGTCTCAGCCACACGATAGGCGGTGAGCCCCCTCGGTCGGATATGGGGGTCTGTGAGATGGGCAATCAACATGGCCTGGATTCCGCAGTGGATGAGGTGTCTGCCGATAAGCGGCATTTATGACGCGCCGATAACCGCGCCACACCCGCAGTTTGGCCTGTGCGGCGTCATCGATCCTTCGCAGCGATGTCACGCGCCTGTTGTTTGCAGGGGGTAGCGGGTTCCTCCGGGAGCAACATATGCCCGGCATTACCCTTTCCAACATCACGAAATCATTTGGCGACACCGTCGTGCTGCGCGGTGTCGACTTATCCTTTGCCGCGGGTGAGTTCATCTCACTGGTGGGGCCCTCAGGCTGCGGCAAAACCACGCTTCTGCGCATCATTGCGGGTCTGGAAACCTGCGACCTTGGGACGGTCGTCATCGATGACGCGGATGTCACAGCAAAGCGCGCGGCCGACCGCGACATTGCCTTCGTCTTCCAGAATTACGCGCTCTATCCCCATCTCACCGTCGAACAGAATATGGCGGTGCCGCTCTTCATGCGCCGGATGAACGCACTGGAGCGGACCGGCTTTATTGGCCGCCTCATGCCGGGTTCCCGACCCAAACGCGCCGCCATTAAGGCCGAGGTGAAGGCCGCAGCCGATCTCCTCTCTATCGGGCATCTGCTTGACCGGCGTCCGTCACAGTTGTCGGGCGGCCAGCGTCAACGCGTGGCGCTCGGGCGCGCGATCGTCCGCCATCCCCGCGCATTTCTGATGGATGAGCCGCTGTCCAATCTCGATGCTGCCCTGCGCGCGGACATGCGCCGCGAGCTTGTCGATCTGCATCGTCGGGTCGGTGTCACCACCATCTATGTGACCCATGATCAGGCTGAGGCCATGACAATGTCGGACCGCGTCGCAGTCATGCTTGGCGGGGTGGTCCAGCAATTCGCAACGCCGAAAGCGATCTATGAGCAGCCGGCCAATGTGGAGGTTGCAGCCTTCATCGGTTCGCCGCGGATCAATCTCATTGCGGTGAAGGCGGATAGCCGCGGATCAATTCTATGGGGCGGGACACGCCTGATTGGTGAGCCCTCGGCCGCAATGACACTTGGCCTGCGACCGGAGCATCTCGGCGTGAAGCCCGATGGTGCTGCGAGCATGGTCCGGCATGTCGAGTTTCTGGGCCCCGATGTGCTCGTCCACGCGGAGACGGTTGAGAACGGCAACGCGCTGATTGTCCGCTTCGCACCGGAGGCGTGGAGCGCGTTTGAGAGCCACGAGCGCTTGCTGCTTGGTCCCATTGGCCCGGTTCTTCTGTTCGATGCGCAAGGGCGTCGCGTTCCGTCCGCGGCATCGGGCCGGATGAGCGAACCTGCGGTCCGGGCCGTTGGCTAGCCCCGCGCTCTCGCTCACACAGCCGCGGCCCTCGCTCATTCACAGCGAGGCCGCAGCGGCATGGCTTTTGTCGGCGCCCGCGATCATCGCTTTTGCGTTGATGGTGATGATCCCGACGCTTGCGGCCATTGTCTTTGCCTTCACCGATTACGAGCTCGGTTCGCGGGTCATCCGCTTCATCGGATGGGCGAATTTTGTCGAGCTGTTCGAAGATCGCGGCTTTGTCGCCTCAATCCGCAACACCGCCTTCTTCGTGGCGGTCGTGACGCCGGTGTCGCTCATCGGCGGCTTACTCATCGCCATGTTGATCGAGGCTGGCACACGTGGACGTGCCTTCTTTCGCGCGGTCTACTTTCTGCCTGTCGTGTCGCTGATGGTCGCGATGGCGACGGCCTTTCAGTACATGTATCACCCGACCATTGGGCCAGTGAACGCGCTTTTGCGTCAAATTGGCGTTGCCGGCCCCTCGTGGCTTGGCTCATCCGACTGGGTGATGATCTCGCTCTCGATTGTCGGCGTCTGGGAGCAAATCGGCTTCAACATGGTGCTGTTTCTCGCGGGGCTAACCGCCATCCCGCGCGAGATCTATGCAGCTGCCGAAGTCGACGGCGTTCGATCGCCCTGGGCGCGATTCTGGATGGTCACCTGGCCCTTGTTGGGCCCGACCACCCTCTTCGTCCTCACCATCACAATGATCCGCTCATTGCGGGTCTTCGACATCGTCGCAACGCTCACCCAGGGCGGGCCGAACAAGGCCTCCGAAGTGCTGCTTTATACGATGTATACGGAGGGCTTCACATTCTTCCGGCTCGGCTATTCGGCCGCCATCACCCTGGTTTTCCTCATCATTGTCCTCGTCCTGATGCTCGTTCAAACGCGCATTCTGGACAAGCGCGTCCACTACGGGTGAGGGCCATGCGGGGACAGGCGCGCTCGCTTCTTGCTGACATGCCGCGGCTCGCCGTTCTCGGGCTCATCGGACTTGTCATGCTCAGCCCCTATATCTGGATGGTCTCCGCCTCGCTGAAGCCACTCGACGAACTGTTCCGTGCGACCCTCAATCTCGTGCCGCAGACCTTTCATGGTCACGTCAATTACGGCCGTGTCTTCGCCGAAGTTCCGGTTGTCCGCTATATTCTGAACGGCATCATCGTATGCGCGGGCATTCTGGCCTTCCAGCTCGCCTTCGCGATTCCGGCCGGCTACGCCATCGCGAAACTGCGCTTTCGCGGCCGCGACACGCTCTTTGCCTTCGTGATGCTCGGCCTTTTGGTGCCAGCCCATGTGCCGGCGCTGCCGCTCTATGTGGCCTTTGCCCAGATCGGCATCCTCAACACCTATGCCGCTCTGATCGCGCCCTTTGTCAGCTCGGTCTTTGCGGTCTTCATGTTCCGCCAGTTCTTCCGCTCGATCCCCGACGATTTGATCAATGCCGCCCGCGTCGACGGCATGACTGAAGCCTCTATCGTCTGGCGCGTGGTGCTGCCCAATGCCTGGCCGGCAGCGACCGCCTTCGCGATCTTCTCCGTTGTCGCCCATTGGAACGACCTGTTCTGGCCTCTGATCGTGGTCAACGGCCACAGCGTGGCAACCCCGGCGTTGGGGATCCTTTACTTCCGTACCGAGGAAGCAGGCGACGATTTCGGCGCCCTGATGGCGGCAGCCGTGATCATGACGACACCGCTGGTCGCCGCATTTCTCCTGGCCCAGCGCCGCTTCATCGAAGGCATCACCATGACCGGGCTCAAGGGGTGAACCCGAGTTTACGCAACACAAAACCGCGAGGTTTGCATGTCAAAAACCAAGAGCCTCTCGCGCCGGACGTTGCTTGGCGCAACTGGAGCGCTGATCGTTGCGCCACATTATGCGCGCGCGCAGACAGTCGAGCTTTCGATCCAGTATGCACAACCCAATGTTTTCAAGGAATCAAAGGACGCAATTGCCGCTGAATTTGCTAAACGCGAACCGAATATTCGTATCACTTGGGTGACAACGCCGGATTATGATGCCGGTTCGCAACTCATTTTGCGTCAGGCAACCGTCAATCAATTACCAGATTTGGCCTATCAGGGGCTAAACCGTCAGCGCATCCTTGCCGAGCGCGGCATTGCGGTCGACCTTAAACCGTTCATAGACCGCGACGGCGGTCCGGCGGCTCTTGGCTATTCGCCACCGATCCTGAGCCAGGGAACTTGGGCTGGTATTCAGGCCGGCTTGCCCTACGCCATGTCCAATCTCATTGCCTACGCCAATGTCGACCTTCTGCGGCGCGGCGGGATAGACCCTGATGCGTTACCTAGTGACTGGGAGGGTCATTTCGCGCTTGCAGCACGT
>JBAWYY010000102.1:0-8135 GCA_037143285.1 Alphaproteobacteria bacterium
CCTAACCCGCGCGTCGGCAAACCGGATCGCCGCAGCAACCGCGTCCTCGTCCGCAATGGTTGCGCCGGCGAAGTGACCACCGGTCGTGCATCCTATGATGTGGGCGCCAGGGAAGCCGGCGCGCAGGCCTTTGAAGACGGCATCTCCAACGGCGGCCGACGGCGACGAGAAGTACAAAATGAGCTGCGGCTCAAAGCGGACATCGGTAGGACGGACCACTCCATCTTTCGAGATTCTAAGATTCTGTACGTCCATTTTTAGCCCCTGACGGGTAACCCGATACAGGAGACGCTCATAAGCGATTTAAATTTTGTCTATTTATGTAACCGACAATTATTTGCGCGGCGTCTGAATTCGTTAACTTCATCTCACAAAAGCGTTTTGCACCAAGGTTGACCGAGCGGCAACGCGGCATCTTGGGAATGGCTCCTCCCCCACGTGTCTGCTCGCGTCAGCATCGCCACGGACTGCTCTCGCGGCAACGGTACCCGGGACCCACCTCAGCTGCGAGCCGGTTTCTCTCTCATAAAGCCGGCGATGTTAGCTCGCAACAGCGATTGCCGGCCCCATCGTAAAAAGCCGCTGCAAATTGCCAATGCTGCCGGAGGCTACCCTCTAAAATCCACGTTGCGCTCTCGGCCGGGCGAATAAACGCATGGGGTGCTGACCCAAGAGCGGCGAGCGCACCATCGCAGCGCACTCATCCCCCCTGGCGACGCCGGCGCCGCACATTTCACGTTTCAAGGCACCCCTGAAAATCAGCCCTTTTCCAGAGCAGATCGGCATGCTATTTGAACTCTGAATTCAGAGTTCAAAAAGTCAATGCGGTCTCTCTCTCCCCAGCCCGGCAGAACCCAGCAGGTCTATCAGATGCTGCTCGATGCCATATGTGATGGCACGCTGGCACCGTCCTCCCACTTGGTGCAGGAGCAACTTGCAGCTCGACTTGGCGTCTCGCGCCAGCCCGTGCAGCAGGCGCTTGCGATCCTAAAAAGTGAAGGATTGCTTCTGGAATTGGGCAAGCGCGGCCTGTTCGTCGCGCCTCTCGATCTCGAGACCATCCGCCATCACTACGAGATCCGGGCAGCGCTCGACGCCCTTGCCGCGCGCCGTGCCGCTGAAATCGTTGCCGCCAACCCCGCTGGCCGCACCGATGTCGCGCAAGAGGGGCTCGCGATCCTCGCAGATGGCCGCGCGGCTATCGCGAGCAGTCAGGTGGCCGACATGGTCAGCCATGACATTGCCTTTCACACGTTCCTCTACCGCCGTTCGGGCAACCCGCTTTTGGTCACCAGTGCAGAACCGCAGTGGCGGCAACTGCGACGCGTGATGGGCGAGGTTTTGCGACGCGCTCAGTCGCCAGCCGATGTGTGGCAGCAGCATGAAGACATTCTTCACGCCGTCCTTGCCGGCGACGCGCCCCGCGCCGAGCAAACCGCAATTGGCCACGTGGCAAGCGCAAGGCGACGGCTAGAACTCGCGCTGTCGCCAACCCACCCTTAAGCCGGGGATTTTCGATGCATCAGGACACCCTAACCCTTGGTGAGACGCTCGCGGCCCAAGCCCGTCTTGCGCCGGACATCGTGAGCATCCGCGACCTCAGCCGAGCCATGACGAACAGGTTATGGAACGCGCGAGCCTGTCGCTTGGCCAATGGGCTTATGGGTCTTGGTCTCGCGAAGGGCGACCGTGTCGGCGTCCTCGCGTACAATTGCGTCGAATGGGCGGAGATCTATGCTGCAACTGCCAAGGCTGGCCTCATCGCGGTGCCGATCAATTTCCGCCTCGTGGCAAACGAAGTCGCATTCATCGCGGCCAATGCCGAGGTGGCCGCGCTCATCGTCCAAGACGAACTGGCCGGCGTGATCGAGGAAGCGGCCGGCGCAATCGGCGTCATGTCCGAGCGTATCGTGCATTTCGGCGAGAAGCCCTGCCCTGCCGGTTGGCGCGACTATGAGGCACTTCTCGCGAACTCAAGTGATCGGGAGCCCGAAGTACCCGTCGCATCCACCGATCCGTGGATGCTGATGTACACCTCCGGTACGACGGGCAACCCGAAGGGCGCGATCCGCAGCCATCGCGGCAACGCGATGATCTCGTTGGTCACCGAGGTGGAACTGGGTATTCGCCGGCGCAAGGACTCAGCGCTTCTCGTGATGCCCATGTGCCATGCGAACTCGCTCTATTTTTTCTCCTCGTTCAACACCTGCGGCGGGGCGGTTTCGATCTATTCGCGCAAGAGCTTCGATCCCGAACATGCCCTGAAAACGCTCTCCGAGACCGGTGCGAGCTTCACTTCGCTGGTGCCGACCCACTACATCATGATGCTCTCGTTGCCCGAAAAGCTTCGCGCTGCGCACCGCTGCGAACGGGTCACGAAACTGATGATCTCGTCGGCCCCCGCGCGGCCAGACACCAAGCGCGCGGTCATGGAAATGTTCCCGAATTCCGGACTGTTCGAACTCTATGGATCGACGGAAGCGGGCTGGGTGACGATGCTGCATCCAGATGAGCAATTCACCAAGCTTGGCTCGGTGGGACGCGAATGCGTCGGTTCGGGCGCAATCCGCCTTCTGGATGGAGCCGGAAACGAAGTACCGGACGGCGACACGGGCGAGCTTTTCTCGCTCAATCCCTACACCTTCGACGGCTATTGGAAACTGCCCGACAAGACAGCCGAAGCCTTTCGCGACCACCACTGCACCGTCGGCGACATGGCCAGACGCGATGAGGACGGCTTCATTTGGCTCGTTGATCGCAAGAAGAACATGATCATCTCGGGCGGCGAAAACGTCTATCCCTCAGAGGTAGAGAACGCGCTTGGCGCCCACGCCGCTGTCAAGGATGTGGCGGTGGTCGGGCTACCGGACGAAAAATGGGGCGAGCGCGTCCACGGCGTCATTGTGCTCCACGAGAACATGACAATCTCGGAAGCGGACCTCATCGCTTTCGCGCGCGACCGGCTCGCTGGCTACAAGCGGCCGCGCTCCGTCAGCTTCATCGCGGATCACGACATGCCGCGAACCGCCACTGGCAAGATCCAGCATCGCATCCTGAAACAGCGCCTCTCCGGCGCCTGAACCGACAGCTTCGGGGAGACCAATGATGATCGAACGCATCGACTTAAACAGCACGCCCGATACCGTGTCCGAATGGATCGCCAAGTTCCTGAAGGCACGCGGTGTCACCTGTATCTTCGGACTGCAGGGCGGCCATATCCAGCCCATTTGGGACTTCGTCCATCGCTTGGGCATTCGCATCGTCGATGTGCGCGACGAGGGTGCTGCCGTGCATATGGCGCACGCCCATGCGGAGCTGACCGGGGGCCTCGGGGTCTGCATGGCAACAGCTGGACCCGGTGTGACCAATTGCGTGACCGGCATGGCGAATGCATCACTTGCGCGCGTCCCGGTCCTGCTCATCGGCGGCTGCACATCCCGGCCACAGGCCAATATGGGCCCGCTTCAAGACATCCCGCATGTGGATATTCTCAAGCCCGTTTGCCGCCATTCCCGGACGCTGCGCGTGGCCGATCAAGTAATCCGCGAGTTCGATGAGGGCGTTGCCCGCGCCTTCGGCGATCTCGGCGAGCCCGGCCCCGTCTATCTTGAGATCCCGACGGATGTTCTGCGCACCGTTGTGCCGAAACAACTCGTGCTCGACGAATGGCTTAGCGCGAAGCCGCCCCGCCCCATCACCCCCAATGCTGAAGCGGTGAATATGGCCGTCGAGGCCTTGTGGAGCGCCCGCAAACCGCTCGTCATGACCGGGCGTGGGGCACGTGGCGCCAGCGCCGAACTCATCCGCTTGCTTGATGCCTGCGGCGCCGTCTATCTCGACACGCAGGAAAGCCGCGGCCTCGTCCCAACCGAACACCCCGCCTTTGTCGGCGCCATGCGCGCTGCCGCTATGACCGAGGCTGATACCGTGCTCGTGATCGGCCGCAAGCTCGACTATCAGATGGGCTACGGCTCGCCGGCGGTCTTTCCTCATGCCCGCTTCATCCGCATCGCCGACACAGCAGGCGAGTTAATCGACAACCGACGAGGCGCTCCGGAGATTCTGGCGACCCCTGCCCTAGCGCTCGATGCGATCGTGAAAGCCGCCGGGAACAGAAGCCCTGCGGTTGATCGCGCCTGGAGCCAGGGCTTGCGCAAGCGCCATGTCGAGCGTTCCTCGGGTCCTGCGACGCCGGCAACCACGGGAAGCGACGGTAAGGTGCACCCCGCCGCGATCTTCGATGCGATCAAGGCCGTGGCAGAGAAGGACTTTATCGCCATTGCCGACGGCGGCGATCTCCTCAGCTTTGCCCGCGTGGGTCTTGAAGCGAAAACCTATTTGGATGCTGGCGCCTTCGGATGCCTGGGTGTTGGCGTCCCCTTTGCGAATGCCGCAGCGCTCGCATTTCCAGGCCGACAGGTAATCTCGATCAATGGCGATGGCGCCTATGGCATCAACGCAATGGAAATCGATACGGCCGTGCGCCATGGCGCGAAGGCCGTTTTCATCGTCTCAAACAATGCCGGTTGGAATATCGAGGTGTTTGACCAGGACACCAATTACGGCGGTCGGGTCGTGGGCACGAAACTGCGCCATTCCGACTATGCCGCCATGGCGCGCGCGCTTGGCGCCCATGGTGAGCGGGTGGAGAAGCCGGAAGACCTTGAGGGCGCGATCCGCCGCGCGCTTCAGAACGCGCCCGCCGTGATCGACGTGATCACCTCGCAGACGGTCGTCTCCTCCGATGCGCGCAAAGGACTGGGTTTCGTGCCGGACTTTCAGGCGCTCACCGCCTGGGATGATGCCGAAAAGCGCCGACGCGCCGGAACGATCTGACTGTACGGCAAGAGGCACTATGGTTGATATCCGCCATACCTTTATCGAAGCGCGCGGGGTACGCCACCATATCGCCGAATGTGGCGTGGGGCCGCCCCTCGTCCTTCTCCATGGCTGGCCCGAATTTTGGGCCTCCTGGGAGCCCATCTTCGACCGTCTCGGTTCGCGCTACCGGCTGATCGCCCCGGATTTCCGCGGCTTTGGCGAGAGCGAAAACCCGAACCCTGAGCCGACTGACATCGTCAATGCCGGCTCACTTGCCGATGATCTTGCGGCCCTCATGGCGGCGATGGGGCTGCATAAAGCGGGCATCGTCGGCCATGACGTCGGCGCCAATGTGATGCTCAATTTCGGCATTCGATACGCAGACTTGGCTTCGGGGCTGTTCTTCTTCAACTGCCCGACCCATGGCGTCGGGGCACGCTGGCGCGCGCCCGACCATATCAACGAGATCTGGTATCAAACCTTCCACCAGATGCCCTATGCCGCAGCACTCGTCGCTTCCTCACGCGACAATTGCCGGCGTCACATCGGCCATTTCCTGAAGCACTGGAGCTACCGAAAAGATGCGTTCGATGGGGTGCTCGAGCGCTGGGTGGATAATTTCATGCGCCCCGGCACCATGCAGGGCGGCTTTAACTGGTATATCGGGCAAAATGCCGGGCGGCTTGCTGTGATGGCGGAAACAGCGCCGAAGCCGCCGAAAATCACTCGACCCTCGCGCGTGCTGTGGGGCCGCCACGACCCGATCCTTCGGTCGGACTGGGCCGATGTGCTCGATGCCTATTTCACCGACGTCGAGGTTTCCTTTGCTGAGGAAGCCGGGCATTTCGTTCACTACGAGCAGCCGGATCAAGCAGCTTCAGCCATCGATGCCTTTTTCACACGGATCGGTTGGGCCTCATAAATCAAGAAACATGCTGTCGGACAAACCAAAATGGTCTCGGAAAAGGCCCCTACCCCTGCACTGCTCAGGCCGCGCCGAGACGAAACCACTAGGCCAAGGGCCATCGAGCAACCATCAACCGCCATGCTAGCTCACAACGGGTAGCGAACCGGAATCATAGCTAGATTGATGATAGCGAGAGACGTTTTGAAATCTCGGGAAACGCGGGGGGCGCCCAAGCCACACATGCTCTCGGCATCCATCCCAGCCGTCCGCCTGTGGTCTTATGACTATGTCGTAATGATTTAGTCCGTAATAACTTGAACCATATGGCCTGGCGACACTTCTCGGTAGAGGCGCTGCGGCGGCCTATAATCCGGCTTTCGCACCGGGCTCGGAATTTCATCATTTGAGAGCCCGCGCCGCGCCGTGCGACGCATCGGATCGGGCGTCGGGACAGCGGCGATCAGCTTTTGCGTATACGGATGTTGTGGCGCGCTGAACACTGCATCGCGGGGACCGATCTCGACGATTTCGCCCAGATGCATCACGGCGACACGATGGCTAACACGCTCGACCACCGCCATGTCGTGGGAGATGAATAGATAGGCGAGCCCCATCTCCGCCTGCAGGTCGAGCATGAGATTGATCACTTGGGCCTTGATGGACACATCCAGCGCTGAGACCGCTTCATCAGCGACGATCAGTTTTGGTTCAAGCGCTAGCGCGCGGGCAATACAGAGCCGCTGACGCTGCCCCCCGGAAAACTCGTGTGGCAGGCGGTCAGCCATGTCGGGCGAAAGACCGACTTTTTTCAGCAAGGTGCGAACGCGTTCGGCTGCCTCCTGCCGACCTGCGAGCCCGTGCACGATGATCGGCTCGGCGATCGCCGCCCCTACGGTCTTGCGCGGATTGAGACTGGCGAAGGGGTCTTGGAAGATCATCTGCATCCGCTGCCGCACAGTTCGGAGCTCTTTTTTCGGAATGGCCGCGACATCGCGACCCTCGAAATGGACGCTGCCCGAGGTTGGCTCAATCAAGCGTAGGATTGAGCGGCCCGTGGTCGACTTGCCGCAGCCGGATTCGCCCACCAGCGACAATGTCTCGCCGGCACGCAGCGTAAACGAGACATTTTCAACCGCATGCACGCGGCCGGTCACCCGTCCAAACACGCCGCCGTGCAGATCGAAGCGGGTGACAAGGTTGGCGACGTCAAGGATCGGAGGTTCGGCCACAGCGACCGTATCGGGCGTCTCAGCGGGGTCATCGGCCTCGCCGGTCTTTATATCCACTGTTGGGAAGCGCATGGGACGAGCTTTGCCGGCCATCGAGCCGAGCTTTGGGACAGCCGCCAGCAAGGCGCGCGTATAGGGATGCTTGGGCCGCGCGAAAACCTCGGTTGAAGCCCCTTGTTCGACCGCGTCCCCCTTGAGCATGACCACTATTCGGTCAGCCACTTCAGCCACAACGCCCATGTCATGGGTGATGAACATCACACCCATGCCGAACTCGTCCTGCAGGAGCTTGATCAACTCAAGGATCTGAGCCTGGATCGTGACGTCCAGAGCGGTGGTGGGCTCATCTGCGATCAAGAGCTTTGGTCGGCAGGCGAGCGCCATGGCGATCATGACGCGTTGGCGCATGCCCCCTGAAAAGCGATGCGGATATTCGTGGAAGCGCGAGGCCGCAGCGGGAATGCGCACGGTGTCGAGGATACGCAGGGCTTCGACCTCAGCCGCTTTCTGGTCGAGCCCACGATGAAACCGCAGCGTTTCGGCGATCTGGAAGCCGATGGTCAAGACCGGGTTCAGGCTGGTCATCGGCTCTTGAAAGATCATTGAGATCTCGTTGCCGCGCACGCGCCGCATCTCATTCTCCGGCAGGGTCACAAGCTCTCTGTCGGCCAGCTTGATTGAACCCTCGACCCGCCCATTGGCGCTCGGCACCAGCCGCATGATCGAGAGCGCCGTGACGCTCTTGCCGGAGCCCGATTCCCCAACGACAGCCACCGTCTCGCGCGGCGCGATGTCGAAGGACAGGTCCTTCACAACTGGGCGCCAAATCCCATCCACACGGAAGGAGGTCGTGAGGTTCCGGACGCTGATCACCGGCGCGCTCATTGCTCGCCCTTCAGCTTCGGATCGATCGCATCGCGAAGGCCGTCGCCCAGGAGGTTCAGTGCGAAGACAACGATCAGGATCGCAAGCCCCGGCATCAGCGCGAGCCAGAATGAGTCGAGGATGTTCTCAAAGCCTTCGCGGATCATGCCGCCCCAGGTCGGCGTCGGCGGCTTCAGCCCGAGCCCGATGAAGGCGAGTGAGGCTTCGATGCGGATGGCGCTCGCCGTCCACAGCGAGAACATCACCAAGATCTCCGGGGTGATGTTGGGCAAGATGTGACCGAACATCAGACG
>JBAWYY010000103.1:0-8124 GCA_037143285.1 Alphaproteobacteria bacterium
GTCGCCTGACGCCGGCCCTCGTCGAAGGTGCCGAGATTGACGAGAAGCGCATCGGCCTCCACCACGAAATCCTCGATCTCGTCGGGCGAGAGGGTCATGGATGGCACCGCGCCCAGCGCCAGAAGCACATTGGCGGTGAAGGCCTGCGCCACCGCATTGGTCACGCAATGGACGCGCGGAACCTCGTCTCGCAGGCGCAACAGGAGATCGCCGGCGCGGATCGCGAGGGGATGAGGACCTAACGCAAGCGCGCGGTCGGGCGCGTCATTCATCTCGATTTCCTCCGCCGGCATGACCCGGTTCAGGTTCGACGGGTTGGCACATGCCTCTCAGCCCGTTGTGGGCACCCCGATGAGATGGGCTTGAGGTAATGGATCACTCGTTCGCCGGCAAGAGGTGAGCGAGGGGGATAATGCCCCATCACACCGACCGGGTGATGCCGCCATCGACCCGCAGGTTCTGGCCGGTGATGTAGCCCGCGTCGTCTGACAACAAAAAGGCTGCGGTTTTGGCGACTTCCGCCACCTTGCCGTAGCGCCCCATGGGGATCTTGGCCTTGAACACCTCCTTTTCCGGCAGACTATCGATGAAGCCGGGCAGGAGATTGTTCATACGGATATTCTTCGCGGCATATTTGTCGGCATAGAGCTTCGCGAAGGCGCCGAGCCCCGCGCGCAGGGTGCAGGAGACCGGGAAGACATTGTCGGGCTCGAAGGCTGCATAGGTCGAGATATTGACGATGGCGCCGCCGCCCTGCTGCTCCATGATCGGCGTCAACAAGCGGCTGAGCCTGACCACGTTGAGGATGACGAGATCGAGCCCGAGACCCCAATCGGCATCGGAAATCTCAAGCAACGAGCCCTTGGGTGGATGGCCGGTGGAGATGACCGCGCCATCGATGCGGCCATAGGCGGCCATTGTTGCGTCGACCAGGCGCTTCAAATCATCGGGGCTGGTGACAGAACCGGTGATGCCGACACCGCCAAGCTCTTTGGCGAGCACTTCCGCACCACCCGAGGGCGACAAGAGCCCGACCTTATAGGCGCGTGCGGCAAGTTCATGGGCGCAGGCTGCCCCCATGCCCTTCCCCGCACCGGTGACAATCGCAACCTTTTGAGTGCTCATGGCTGACGTCCCTCGGATCCATTGTTGCGCAACACATAGACGCAGGACGCACCGCCGTCATGGGGGGCTGAACGATCACCGGCTTGGGGCCTCTCGACGGCAAGCGTCAGGGTCGCCAAAATCAAAACAGCGCTTCGTTCGGGGTCACGACATCTTATGCCGCTTCGCATTGCTATCGGTGGATTCCTCCACGAAACCAATACTTTCGTACCTCCGGTGACGCCTTGGGCGCGCTTTGTCGAGCCGGGCGCCTGGCCGGGCTTCGTCCGCGGCCCGGAGATGCTGCCCCGCATCGAGCCCTATAACATCGCCTGTGCGGGCTTCATGGCGGTCGCGAGGGCTTCCGGGCACGAAGTGCTCCCCCTCGCCTGGTGCATGGCCCAACCCTCCGGCCGCGTGGCGGATGAGGCCTTTGAGCGCGTGAGCGCGATCTTCCTGGAGCGCATCGACGCGCTCAAACCCGATGTCGTGTTCTTGGAACTGCACGGCGCCATGTGCACCGAGACCATCGACGATGCCGAAGGCGAATTGCAGCGCCGCGTCCGCGCGCTTGTCGGCCCCGACGTGCCGATCCTCGTCTCCCTCGACCTCCACGCCAATGTCACCGCCTTGATGGTGGAGACCGCGTCCTTCATGTCGGCCTATCGCACCTATCCCCATATCGACTGGCTCGACACCGGCGCGCGCTGCGCGCGCTGGCTCGATGCCGTGCGGGCCTGGGGGCCGCGTCCCCCCCGTGCCTTCCGGCAGATACCCTTCCTGATCCCCATTGCCTCGGGTTGCTCGACCATTGAGCCGATGAAGGGGCTCTATGGGCTGTTAGAAACAATCGAGCGCGAAACCGGCGTCCATCTCTCGCTCTGCCCGGGCTTCCCATCCGCCGACATCTACGATTCCGGCGCAAGTGTTTGTGGCTATGGCGCCAATCAGGCCATTGTCGATCAGGCGGTCGACCGCTTGACCCAAGCCGTCATCAAGGCCGAGCCCGAATTCCTTGAACACCGCGCCCGGCCCCTTCTCGACGCCTTGGATGAGGCGGATAAGCGGGCAAGTGGCGCGACAAAGCCGATCCTGATCGCGGACTCGCAAGATAATCCCGGCGGCGGCGGCTCCTCCGCCACGACGGGCTTTCTGCAGGCGATGATAGCGCGCAGCGCCAAACGGGCGCTCTTGGCGCTTGTCCACGAGCCCGAGATTGCGGCGGCCGCCCATGCGGCTGGCATCGGCTCAACTATCACGGCCACCTTTGGCGCGGGAATTGAGGGGCCCGGCCAAGAGCCGGTCACGACGCAAGCCCAGGTCATCGCTCTCTCGGATGGTCGCTTCCTCGGCACCGGTCCCATGGTCGGCGGCCAACCCATCGTGATGGGTCCAAGCGCTTGGTTGCGCATCGGCGGCATCGACGTGATCGTCAACTCGGTGCGCCAGCAGCCCCATTGCGTCGCGACCGTCACCCATCTCGGCGTCGATATCTCGACTTATGCGGTCATCGTGCTGAAAAGCTCCGTGCACTTCCGCGGCGACTGGCAGCCCTATTCGGCCTCCGTGCTGGTGGGCGCAGCCCCTGGCTCGCTCCTCGATGACACCGGCATCATTCCCTATGAGCGGCTGCGCCCCACCGTGCGGCGCCGGCCCATGTCGAACCAATAAGCATTCAGCCCTCGATTGATTCAACGAATGAAAGCTCTGAAATGACCCGCCAAGCCGCCATCGCCAGCGCCGAGAAGACCTTTGACGACGGGCGCCTGCAAACAGTGCTGGCCCGCCGGATGGCGATCCCGACGGAGAGCCAGAACCCCGTGCGCGCCGCCGATCTTGAGCGCTATTTGACTGCCGAGATGATCCCGAGCCTTGAGGCACTCGGCTTCACCTGCCGCGTCTTAACCCATCCGCGGGCTAAGGGGCCCTTCCTCCTGGCGGAACGGATCGAGGATCCCGCCTTCGTCACCGTGCTCGGCTATGGCCACGGCGATGTGATCGCAGGCCTTGAAGGCCGCTGGGATGAGGCGCGCGATCCCTGGACGCTGACGGTTGCGGGTGATCGCTGGTATGGGCGGGGCGTTGTCGACAACAAGGGCCAGCACACCATCAATATCGAGGCGCTGCGCTGCGTGCTCGAAACCCGCGGACGCCTGGGCTTCAACGCGCGTTATCTCATCGAAATGGGTGAGGAAGTGGGTTCGCCCGGCCTCCACGACATCGCCCGCGAAAACCCGGGGCTCTTTGCCGCCGACCTGCTGATCGCCTCCGACGGCCCGCGCGTTCGCGCCGACCGGCCGACGCTTTATCTGGGTGCACGCGGCGCCGCCCGCATCGACCTTGAAATCGTTGCCCGCGAAGGCGGTCACCACAGCGGCAATTGGGGCGGGCTCCTGTCAAACCCGGCGACACGACTTGCCCATGCCATCGCAACCATTGTCGGGCCGACGGGCCAGGTGCGCATCCCCGATCTCCTGCCCTCGTCCATGCCGGATTCGGTCAAACGCGCGCTTGCCTCCATCGAGCCGAAAAGCGGGCCGGGCGACCCGGTGATCGAACCCTGGTGGGGCGAGCCGGGCTTCACGGCGGCCGAAAAAGTCTATGGCTGGAATACCTTTGAGGTTCTGGCCTTTGGCGCCGGCGATCCCGGCCGCGCGCAAAATGCGGTACCGCCGCGCGCCATTGCCAATTGCCAGATCCGCTTCGTGGTGGGGTCGAAGCCCGAGGGGTTCATGACGGCGATCCGCCGCCATCTCGACCGCTACGGTTTCACCGATGTGACGGTCAGTTCGGGGCGCGACGAAATGTTCATCGCCACCCGTACCGACCCCGATCACCCCTGGGTGCGCTGGGCCGCGCAATCGTTGAAAGCGACCACCGGCGCCGATCCCGCGATCCTGCCCAATGCCGGCGGCTCGCTGCCCAATGATGTCTTCGCCGACATCCTGGGCATGCCGACCATATGGGTGCCGCATTCCTATCCCGGCTGCTCCCAGCACGCCCCCAATGAGCACGTGCCCTCGGCGCTGATGCGAGAGGCCATGGCGATTATGGCCGGGCTCTATTGGGACCTTGGCGAGGTCGGTCCAGCCCGCAAGCCATGATCCTTGTTTGAGCCGGTTGCGGTGTCGCTATCTGCTGTGACAGTCTGGAAAAATCATCGGTTTCTCTGAGCTTTTTTGGGAGTGAGTTGAAATGGTCATGCGCCTTCTCGTCGCCATGTTCATTGCCTTGTCCGGCGCAAGCGCCGTCCAGGCCCAAACGGTCGAGTGGCGCGGCGGCTCCATCGGCGGCGGCTGGTACACCATCGTCTCGGGCGCGGCGAAACTCCTCGAAGAGAAGGTGCCGGGCTTGACGGTCAAGGCCGTCCCCGGCGGTGGCGCTGCCAACCCGCAAGCCGTTCAGCAGGGCCAGGCGCAAATGGCCATGTCCATCGATATTTTTGCCGCCCAGGCCATGACCGGTACCGGCACTTATCAGGGCCGCCCGCCCGCCGATAAGCTGCGCATGGTCGGCCAATCCTTCGGCGATACGCCCTTCCATTTCATCCGCGCCCCCGGCCAGACCATGGATCTTGCAACCCTCTTCCGCGAGGGCCGCAATATCCGATTCGGCGGGGCGTCGAACGGCTCGACCGATGAGATCGCGCTACGCTGGCTGCTCGCGCATTACGGGCAGACCTATGACAGCCTGCGCGCACGCGGCTGGCGCTTCTCGCTTGCGGCCTATGCAGACCTCGCGGGCGCCTATCGCGATGGCCAACTCGACTATCTGTTCTTCGCCCTTGGCCTGCCTGGCTCGGCCGTCGTCGACATGGCGACCGGTCGCGAGGGCGAGTTGCTCGACATCCCCCAGGACGTTCTGGACGGCTTCAAGTCGCGCCACGGCATGGGCTCGGGCAAGATCCCCGGCGGCACCTATCCGCGCTTCCATGGCACGCGTGATGTGACGACGCTCGTGATGGCAACGACCCTGGTGACCTCCACCGATGTGTCGGAGGAGGCGATCTATAAGATCACCCGAGCGCTCTGCGAGAATGTCGCGGAATTGCCGCGCATCCATGGCTCGCTGCGCGATTATCGCTGTGAGACGGCGGTGCGCGATCGGCCGGTGCCGGTTCATGCCGGCGCGCTGCGCTATTACCGCGAGCGCGGGTGGGTGACCCAGTGACGCCCATTAAGCGGCGTCCCGTGACACGCACAGCCAGACGCGAGAACCAGCCCCATGCGTGAGCTGAAAGGCCGCACCTTTTGGTTTGCGGCAACCGCAGCGGTTTTAGCCTCGCTGTTTCATCTCTGGACCGGTGGCTTCGGCTTCTTTGAGCCGCGCGAACAGCGCTCGCTGCATCTCCTGTTGCTCTTGCCGCTGGCCTTCGTGCTCTATCCCGCGAGCGCCTCATCGCCGCAGGATCGGCCAAGCCTGATCGATTGGATCTTGTGCGGGCTTGCGGTCCTGCCGAGCCTCTATTCCTACGGCTGCGCCAATGGCGGGCCCTATTGCGCCTCCATCATCAACCTGCGCTTCGAGACCGTTGATGCCGTCTACCCGATGGAACTCGCGCTTGGCGTGATCGCCATCGTGCTTGTGCTTGAGGCGCTCCGCCGCGCCGTCACGCCGGTTCTTGCGGGCCTCGTCGCGGTCGGCATTCTCTACCTCTTCGTCACCGAATATATGCCGGGGATCCTCTATTTCCGGAACATTGAGACGAGCCAGATCATCGAGACGATGTTTCTGTTCAACTCGCTCGGCATTTACGGCTCGATCACCGGCATCTCCGCGACCATGGTCGCGATGTTCATCATCTTCGGCGCCTTCATTGAAGGTTCAGGCGTCGGCCGGCTCTTCCACAACCTCGGCATGAAGGTGGCCGGGCGCCAGTCGGGCGGCCCCGCAAAAGTAGAAGTGGTCTCGTCCGCCCTGTTCGGTACGATTTCCGGCTCTTCGGTCGCCAATGTCTTCGCGACCGGCTCCTTCACCATCCCCGCCATGATCAAGCTCGGCTACCGCCGGCACTTTGCGGCGGGCGTGGAAGCCTCCTCTTCCGTCGGCGGGCAGATCATGCCGCCGGTGATGGGCGCCGGCGCCTTCGTCATGGCCGAGATCACCTCGATCCCCTATCAAACCATCGCGCTCGCGGCGATCCTCGGCTCGCTCCTCTATTTCTTCATGATCCTGGTCAGCGTCCATTTCGAAGCGAAGCGCTTGCGCCTCACCGGCTGCGATCCCTCCGAAATCCCGGATTGGAGCGAGGTGGTGCGCGATGCCCACTTGCTCGTGCCGGTCTTCGTGCTGATCGGCGCCTTAGCGCTCGGCTATTCGCCGGCCTTTGCAGCCTTCTGGGGCACGGTTGCCATGGTGCCGGCCTCGTGGCTGCGCGCCCATACCCGCCTCTACCCCGCCGATGTCCTGCGCATGCTGGCGGTTGGCGGGCGCAATATGGTGGTGGTGGCCTTGGCTTGCGCCGGTGCGGGCATGTTCGTCGCCTGCTTGACCGTGACCGGCATGGTCATCTCGTTCTCGACCATCGTGACGAGCCTTGCCGGCACCAATCTCTATCTCGCAGGGGTTCTCGTCGCGATTACGGTTCTGATCCTTGGCATGGGCGTGCCGACGACAGCGGCCTATATCCTCGGCGCCGCTATCGGCGCGCCGATCCTGCAAAAGCTCGGGGTGCCGGAACTCGCAGCCCATATGTTCGTGTTCTATTTCTCAATTCTTGCGGATGCGACGCCGCCCGTCTCGGTCGCGTCCTATGCGGCAGCCTCGATCGCCCGATGCAGCCCCATGGCCGCAGGCGTCGTTGCCTTCCGCTTGGCCATCGCAGGTTTCGTGGTGGGCTTTTCCTATCTGCATTCCGGCGCGCTGCTTTTACAAGACACTTGGCCCGAGATCATCGGTGAGTTCCTCGCCAATGCCTTCGCACTGACACTTCTCGCCGCCGGTTTCTTCGGCTTCTTCCGCGCGCCAATCCCGTTTTGGCTGAGGGCGCTGCTCATCCCGACAGGCCTCGTGCTCGCTCTTGCCGATCCCCTCCCCGTGTGGTGGCGGGTCGCAATCGCTTGTGCCATCGCGGTCGGGCTGTTTCTCGCGCAAAAGAGCGCCGCGATCCGCGAGGCCGAGGACGCCCATGAGGAGCGCCAAGGCCTCAAGCGTGACGCGCTTCTCGCCGCGGATAGCCCGGAACCGAGGCGGGCCACTTAACGGCCGGCCCGATGGCTTGCATGAACGACAACGCCCCCGATGCGGGCGGCATCGAGGGCGTCAAAGTCGTCAAGATCAAAGCACCAAGCGTGACGCCCGGCGCTCAGCTCACTTGCGCGAGCCGTCCGGATTGAACGAAGCGAGATAGGCCGTGAGATCGGCGATCTGCGTGTCGTTCTTGACGCCGGCGAACACCATGCGCGTGCCAGGGGTCACTGCGCGGGGGTCGCGGATGTAAACCGCAAAATTCTCCGGCGACCAGACCTTGTTCTTGATGTCGTCCGCCTTGTAGGCGTCCGAATAGTTATAGCCTTCGCGGCTCCCGGCATTGCGGCCGAAGATTCCGTTCAGGATCGGGCCAACGCCGTTGCGCGCGGTCGGTCCGATTTGGTGGCAAGCCCGGCACTGGGCGAACACGCGTTCGCCTGCAGCAGCGTCCTGGGCCTGAGCGATGGAGGGAAGCACGGTCGCGACAGCTAGAGCCGCGGCGGCGAGAATGGGACTGCGCATGGGTTTTCCTCAATCTGTCCGATGGCCTTCAACCGGCCATGACATACAGGATAGAACGTAAAGTCCTGCCGTTGAATGCGGCATGAACGCTTGTCTACGACGTGACCCCTTAACCTGGATCAGCGCCGCACCATAATTGCACAGCACTGATTTGGCCAATCAGAATCAGCCGATTGACGGCGACCCCGTCTTCTCAAAACGCTTGCGCTCGTTGGGGTCGAGATAGGTCTTGCGCAGGCGAATGGATTTCGGCGTCACTTCCACCAATTCATCGTCCTGGATCCAGGTGAGCGCCTTCTCAAGCGTCAT
>JBAWYY010000104.1:0-8121 GCA_037143285.1 Alphaproteobacteria bacterium
CCCGTGCAGCCGGGTGCAACGCCCGTCCTTGTGGTAGCGGCCGAAGAGGATATCCGGGCGGCTGCGCTGGCATGGTTCCACGCCCAAGAGCGCAAGAGCGCGGCCGAGGATCGCGCCGGCCTGCATCCTGCCCCCGGCGCATCCTCGCCCGATCCTGACGACATGCTGGCGACGCTGGGCACCGATGAAGCGGCCCTTGAGGGCGAGCGCGGGCGCCAGTGGGCAGAGAAGGCCGCGCGTGACGCGCTGGCCCGCTACGGCTTCAATCTGCCCGAGGGGGAGCTTCGCGCGCTGGCGGCGGACCTCTTGCGGCGGGCGGCACTCGAAACGGTGCGGCGATCCGCCCGGCGGTGGTCGGGTGCGGTGGGAGAGACCTCGCACGATACCGACTTCGCGGGCATCACTGCCGCATCCCCGGCACCACCGCCGCCGCAGTCACCCGGCATGACGTTCAAGGCGCTGGCCGATGCCTACCTTGCCGCTCCCGAGCGGGTGGGCATCTCGCCCAAGACCAAGCTGAAATACGAAGGCATGTCCCGCGTCCTTGGCGACCTCTTGGGCGCTGGCACGGTTGCCGCCACGATCACGCGAGAGGAATGCCGGAAGGCGCAAGCGGCGCTCATGAAGCTGCCTGCAAATGCGGTGCAGCGTTACCCCGGCCTGGACGCGAAGCAAGCGGTGGAAGCCGCGCAGCGCGACGGCACGGCACCCATGCACCCGAAGAGCGTTGGCAACCATCTGGACCTCTTGGCGGCGCTCTACCGGTGGGGCATCCGCGAACGGCTGGTTAGGATGCCCGAGGGCAATCCCGCCGAGGGCTTGAACGCGGCAACCGCGAAGAATGTCACCGCCGCCAGCGGCACCGAAAGGCGCCGGCCCTTCACCACCCAAGAGCTACGCCTGATCTTCGCGCAACCGATCTTCACCGGCTGCAAGGACGATGAAAACGGCTACGACAAGCCCGGCCCGAACCGGCCGAGGCGGGGGCGCTTCTGGGTTCCCTTGCTCGGCCTTTGGGCTGGCATGCGGCTCAACGAAGCCTGTCAGCTTCGCGCGGCGGACGTGGCCGAGGTTGACGGGGTGCCGGTGCTCTACGTTCGCGCCAGCGCAGACGGGCAACGCTTGAAGACCTCGGCGGCGGAGAGGCGCATCCCGGTCCACCCGGAGCTTGTCCGGCTGGGCTTCCTCGATTTTGTCGCCGCGCAGCGCAAGGCCGGGCATGAACGCCTCTTCCCGGACCTGCCAGCCGGGGCGCTGGGCAACTACTCCGATCCCTACTCCAAGTGGTTCGCGCGCCTTCTGACAAAGGCCGGCGTAACCTCGGCGGGAGCGGTGTTCCACTCGTTCCGGCATGGCTGGCGGGACCGGCTGCGCGCGGCCGAGGTGCCGCGTGACGTGGCGGACGAACTCGGCGGCTGGGTATCGCAGGGCGAGGGCCAGCGCTACGGCGCCGGCTCTCCCGCCGGCGTGCTGGCGGACCACCTCGGCCGGATCGCCTATCCCGGCCTTAACCTCGCGCACTTGGTGCCGGCCGCCGAAAACGGTGTTACCTGATCCGGCAGTGAAACCGGGTGCATCGCTCAAGTAATCGTTGACGAAGGATCAGGGGCACAAGAAATCAGTAGGACGAATGGGCGTTCTTATGCTTGCATTCTGTTGCCGGTGCCCGATATAGATATATCGGAAACTGGTGGCAGGATTGGGTCATGGACGTGTGGCATTTCAACGCGAAGCTTCCCAAGGAACTCTACTCGGCGCTCGTGCGCGAGGCGCACCGGCGCACGTTGGCAGCCGAGAGGCATGTCCCTATCGCCGCAATTGTGCGGGAGGCACTGGTTTCGCATCTCGGGCTGTCCCCCGACCTCGCGGCCGATCAGAAGCCGGGCCGTCCCCGTCTCCGGATGCGGGCCGCTCCCGCAACGCCGGCTTCCCAACATTGCAACGCGGAGTTTGAGCCATGACCTTCACCAGCTTCGGGACGTATCTCCCGCATCCCGGCATCTGCCCTGACGCGGAAAGCCGGGCGCGGAAGGATGACGAAGCGCGCACCGTCTCGGCGCGGCTGCGCGACCTTCCTTCCATCGTCCAGGCATGGCGCGACGTTGTCCCGACTGTGGACGCGCTCGCGGTGATGGGTGTGGTGTATCGAGACTTCGCCAACGCCAACTTCGCGGGGGTAGTGGTGAACCCAGCGGACCTCGCGGAACGCCTCAACATGCCGGTGGACGAAGCGCGGCGACACCTCGCCACGCTGATCCGTGCGGGCGCGGTGGAAGAGCGGCACCAGCTTCCCGGCCCGACGCTCTACCGCGTGAACCTCACCCCGCCCGCGCTTCTCCGGCGCCGTGATCCGGTGGCCGAAGTGTCGGCGGCGGTGGCGCGCATCAATGGCGACCTTGAGCGCATGAAGGCGGACCTCTTCGGCTCGCCCATCTCGCGCGGTGATCACACCTCGCCCGACGCGGTGGCGGACCTTCACGCCCGCATCGGCATTCGTCGCCGCGATTGATCATCCGAGACCATCGGTAAAGTCGTTTGGGCGACGACGTGCCGGTGTCAGGGCCACCCGCCAATCCCCACGCTTTTTTCCTTCGGTCGGCGTGGAAAAGGCGGGTGGCCCGCCCTTCTCCACCGCCCCTTTCTGCCCATCCCGAGGAACCTCCCCATGTCGAACCGTTCCACTCTCCCTGATGCAGGTCCCGCTCCATGGCGAACGGGTTCCGGCCTGACCTTTGATGATATGCAGGAATACGGGCTGGAAATCTTCACGATGCGCGTGAACGGGATCAGCCTGGACAACATCGCCGCGCACTTCGGATGGTCTCGGGCGCATATCGCCTCCGTGCTTGCGCGCATTGCGGAGGGCACCCTGCACGACCTCGAAACGCAGGGGCTTCCGACCGATCCGAACGTGCTGGATCGGCTCGCCCGCGACGTCGAGTGGCCGAAAGACGGCGCGCGGTGAAGTGCCATGCCTCGCCGCTGCACCGTCTGCGCCGATCCTCGCCGCGCCGAGGTTGACCGCCTGATAGCGGCGGGCACCGCTCCATTGCGGCGGATAGCGACGGATCACGGCTTCTCGGAAAGCGCGGTGCGGCGCCACGCGGAAGATCACGTCCCCGCCGCCATGGCCGAAGCCGCAGAAGCCGAGCTTGTGGCGCATGGTGCTTCCTTGCTCGATCAGGTCACTTCTCTGCATCGCCGCGCCCTCGGCCTGCTACAGCGGGCGGAAGTGGCGGGGGATTTTCGGGCGGCAATGGCTGGCATCCGAGAGGCGCGGGGCTGCATTGAGCTACTGGCCCGCCTTGAGGGACAACTTCGGGACCGCGAGGCGGCAACCGTCAACGTGCTGGTCGCACCCGACTACCTCCGCCTTCGCGGAGCGATCCTCGGCGCCCTGGCAGAGCATCCCGAGGCCGCGCAGAAAGTCGCCAGCGCGCTTGCCGGTGCCGAGGTGGGATAGATGCCACCCGACGCGCTCCCCGCCCTCTGCGCCTTTCCTGACGCATCCCCGGCGGCGCCGGGTGCGCGGATCGTAGCGGCCGGTATGATGGGCGCCGAGGCAGGCACGGCCGGGAGACCTGGTTTCCGGTCCCTGGCATCCGACCTCGCCCGCGCGCTTGATCCGGTGATCTTCGCAGAAGCCGCAGGCATCACCCCCGATCCCTGGCAAGCGGACGTGCTTCGCTCCCCGGCGCGGCAACTGCTGCTGAATTGCTGCCGCCAGTCTGGCAAGTCCACCGTCACGGCGGCGCTCGCGGTTCACACGGCCGTTTACCGGCCGGGTTCGCTGGTGATCTTGTTCGCCCCGTCGCAACGGCAGTCCCTTGAGCTTTTCCGGAAAGTCACATCGTTCTATCGCGTCACGGGCACGGTGGACCCCGAGGCCGAAAGCGCGCAGCGGCTTGAGCTTCCCAACGGCTCGCGTCTCGTGGCGCTCCCTGGGAACCCGGAAACTGTGCGTGGATTTTCCGCCCCCGCGCTGGTGATCGTGGACGAAGCGGCCTTCACCACCGATGAACTGGCCTATGCGGTGCGGCCGATGCTCGCCACCTCGGGCGGGCGCTTCGTCGCCATGTCCACACCGTTCGGCAAGCGCGGCTGGTTCCATGATGCGTGGTCGGAAGGGGGCGACGACTGGCAGCGGGTGAAGATCACCGCGCACGAATGCCCGAGGATCACGCCCGCCTTCCTCGATAGCGAACGGCGGGCGCTCCCGCCGCACCGCTACGCCTCGGAATACGAATGCGCCTTCGTTGACACTGACGATGCCGTGTTCCCGTCCGACCTTGTGGCGGCTTCGATCCGCACGGACGTGCCGGCGCTCTTCCCCGCCTTCAGATGGTGACGGGAGGCGACGCGGTGCCCCTCATGATCGTCCCCACCCTTGATGACTACCTCAACGCGCGACAGGCCGTTTATGTGCCCGATGCCTCGCCCTACGCGGCCCTTCGCGCCGATCCGGGGCGACCCGAGGGACGCGATAGGCCGCAAAGCGGTGGTGGCGTCTCCGCCCGCCTCCCGCGCGATCCGCGCTTCATCGTGGGCTTGGACCTCGGGCAGGCGAACGACCACACCGCCATGTGCGCGGTTGAGATGATGCGCCAACCTCCCGCCGATCCTGGCACCACCGGCCGCGAAGCCGTGCAACCAGTTGCACCGCGCAGTGCGAAGACCTCAGCGCCGATCCTGCCGCGCTATCGGGTTCCCTTCATCACGCGGGCGCCGCTGGGCACGCCTTATCCGTCCATCGTTCGCCGGGTGGCGGAGACGATCACCGCGCCACCGCTGGCGGGTGAATGTCATCTTGTAGTGGACGCCACCGGCGTTGGTCGCCCGGTGCTGGACATGATGCGCGGTGGACCTCTCCCGCCAGTGCCGGTGGTGATCACGGGAGGCGACCGCGTGCATGGCGCGGCGGGCATGTGGCGCGTGCCGAAGCGCGATCTAGTCGCGGCGCTGCAACTGGCATTCCAGGCGGGTCGCCTCGAAATCGCGGCCGGCACCGATCACGCGCAAACCCTTGTGGCCGAACTTGCCGACTTCCGCGTGAGGATCAGCGCCAGCGGTTCCGACACCTACGGCGCATGGCGCGACGGCGCACACGATGACCTTGTGCTGGCCCTCGCGCTGGCGGTGTGGTGGGGCGACAGGCTGGCGCGCAGATCACAGAGTATCGGCTGAAACACAAAACAGTCGCCGTTGCAAGAAGTCGAGCGACAAGGCAAAGATTTTTTATATTGCTCGAAGTTTCGATTTAACATATATTGTAAGTCTGAAGAATATGGTGGTTGACGTAGCTTTTCACACTGGTCGGGAATGACGGCAGCGGTGTGATCATACTGCCTACTGTGGGATCCCCCGAAGGCGAAGCCCGGTCCGAAAGGCGCGAGGGTGGGGGCGCAGAGCACGGTATCTGCGTAAGTAAGCGCCGAGGTGACTGGCAGGTGCGCCAAGTCACTGCCGAAGCGAGGGGCGGCTCCAAAAAAGAGCGGCAACATTCGTGAAGGTATAGGGACTATCCTCGCACGCTGTGGGGATAGTAGTCCTATGCCTTCAGCTCAGGGCTCACCAAAAAAGATCGAAAATACCAACTAAAATCCGGCAATATCCACTTCACACAGCGTCCTTGCCACGCATCCGTGCAACAGGTTGCAAAGCTTCGGTCAAACCCGCCGCGATCCTGCCGCACAGCCGAGCCACCATGCCAGCATGTCCACCGCGATCCGCGCCGCCCTGGCCCTTATGCTTGCTACCGATGAGGCCATGCCGGCGCTTGCCCAGGGCTTCCCGACCACCGGTGCGCAACGGTCTGGCGCGGGTGTGAGCGCGGCCGAATTGCAACCGATCGCACGACCCGCAATGCGAGGGACGAAACACATGCAGAAGCTTACACCCTTCGACTGGCAACGCCGCCTTTATGCACTTCCCACCGACTTCGGTCGGTAAGGCGGCAACGCGAACTTGATCCGCTACCGCATGGCTTGCGGGGCGACGCTGACCGGGTGGGTCGTGCGAAGAAACGTTCCACAATTTATGTAAAGTTGCCCGTCTGCCTCACACAATGTGATGCGCATTATCCGAACTGTCGTTTCCCGGCAGGGGCCTTCTACCGAAACCACAGTGCGGCGCGTAACGCCGGCTTCAACTTCTTCAAATAAAAACCTCTGTATTGACGGTTGACCACGATTTATGACTTCAACGGTTCCAGAAAGCGTATTAACCACACGCACGCTGGGAACCCTCGAAATAAAGTCCATTGTTATTTCGCATCGGCCGAAGCGGCCATCTCCGACGAAGGCGCCAACGTGGAAGCCTTCGAGCCAAGCACGCGAGGCTTCACTTCGCTGCCGAAGCTCTTCAATTTCCCGGCGCAGCCCCTGAAGCTGCTCTTCTTCGGTCTGGGCGGGCTGCGCGGCGACGCTGCCAGCGAAGAATGTCAGTGCAAAAATAAGGACAAGGCGCCGCATGGTTCCTCTTTCGCGTCTGATAATTTCAAGCGGCATATAATTGAAATCGCCCGCCCTTCGCAAGAAATGTCTTGCCTTCGTGCTGCCAAACACTTGCCACCGTCTCTAATCATGCTTCGCCCTCGCCCTTGCCCTGACGCTCGCCACCGCTGGCGCCTTGTCGGCGCTGGCCCAAGGCTTCCCTACCACCGGTGGGGCGCCGTCCTACACCTCCCGCGACAGCGAGGGCCGCACCACCCGCACCGCTTCGCCCATGATCGGATCGGGCGGCGCCTTCTACACGCTACGCGACAATGCGGGGCGCCCGACCGGAACGGCGGTGCCGCAAGTCGGGGGTGGCGGCTACGCGATCCGCGACAACGCGGGGCGGACGGTGGGCACCGTCGAGGGTCGCCCCTAGCCGGCGTCTTCCCCGAAACCCTTGGGAGCGGGTGCCGGGCCTTCGTCCAACGATGCGGCAGCGCCCCACCGCGTGACGGTCATTGTTCTTTTCGGGCCGCTTTCTGCGAACATGTATAGGCCAGCGGATCGCATCCATGCCTCGGCTTCGCTGTTCATGCTCAGGAACAACCGCACCTCAGCGACCACATACGCGCTTGCGAAGAGCGCATCATGTAGCCCGCCCGGCCAGCCTATTGGCGTGTCCGGGATGGATGGCAGGGGATCGCGGACGGCGACCGCCTTTGTCCGCTTCATTGACACCGCACCCCGAAGCCAAACCGCGCCTTTGGTCGCATGCAGGCTCAGGCCGGAGCGTTCATACAGGGACAGAGCTAGCTCGTGTTCCTCCCGCCAGACGCGAGCGGCTTCCTTGGCGTCAAAATGGATCAGCAACGGCGGTCCCTCCCACCATGGTTCTTACTTGACCGGCCCGATCTTGGCCTGTATAAATCCTAACAACGTTCGTTGTTGGAGTTTATACGGGCATGGCTTCGGGTCGCTTCGTTTCCTACTTCCGAGTTAGCACCGCGCGGCAGGGCCGCAGCGGTCTCGGCCTGGACGCGCAGCGCGAGGCGGTGACGACATACCTCAATGGCGGCAACTGGTCGGTCATTGCCGACTTCGTTGAGGTGGAAAGCGGCCGGAATTCGGATCGCCCCGAGCTTGCGAAAGCGATGGACCTTTGCCGCCTCACCGGCGCCACGCTGGTTATCGCGAAGCTCGATAGGCTGGCCCGCGACGCGCATTTTCTTCTCGGCTTGCAGAAGGCCGGGGTGGAGTTTGTCGCGTGTGACATGCCGCAGGCGAACCGTCTTACCATCGGCATCATGGCCCTTGTGGCCGAGGAAGAGGCGCGGGCTATCTCCGCCCGGACGAAGGCGGCGCTCGCCGCTGCGAAGGCGCGGGGGACGAAGCTCGGCGGCTGGCGCGGTGGCCCGATGGTGGACGGCACCCTCGGTGCCGAAGCTTCGCGGAAGAGTGCCGATGCCTTCGCCGCTGGCGTCGCGCCGATGCTCCGCCAGATGCAGGGCGAGGGCCTGTCCCTTCGCCAGATGGCGGCCCGTTTGGCTGACAAGGGCATCAAGACGCCTCGCGGTGGTGCCTGGACGGCGGCGGCGGTGCGCAATGCGCTGGCGCGGGTGTGAGGAAGGCCAAAGGAGTTGCAACCGGTTGCACGACGCACAATGCGGGGGCGCAAAACACATGCACT
>JBAWYY010000105.1:0-8121 GCA_037143285.1 Alphaproteobacteria bacterium
AAATACCACCACGGCACGCCGTTTACGCCCATCACCACAGCCGTGTTCGGCCCAAGAAGCGGCTTGATCGCCGGCACTGCCGAAGGCACCGAATGAGCCTTCAGCGTGATGATCACATAGTCCTGGGGGCCAAGTTCCTCGGCCGTCGCTGCAACCTTCGGGTGGACCACGAGGCTCTCGCCATGGGCCCGAAGTTCAAGCCCCTTCGCCTTCATCGCGGCCAAGTGCGGCCCGCGTGCAACGAGCGACACCTCATAGCCCGCAGCGGCCAATTTCGCGCCCATATAGCCGCCAATGGCGCCGGCGCCGAAAATGCAGATCTTCATGGTCGGACCCTTTCTCGGCGTCGCACTCAGCCCGCGAGACCGAGTTTTTCGGCAAGACCGATGCGCTGCAGTTTGCCGGTCGCCCCTTTCGGGATCTCCGCCAAGAACACCACCCGACGCGGCACCTTAAAATCAGCAAGGCGTTGAGCGGCAAAGTCGCGGATCTCCTGCTCGGTAGCACTCGCGCCTTCGACCAGAACCACGGCCGCAGCCACCTCTTCGCCCAGCTTGGCGTGCGGCATCGCGAAGGTCAGCACCTGACGCACCGCCGGGTGATCATTGATGATGTTATCGACCTCAAGCGGCGCGATTTTTTCGCCGCCGCGATTGATGATCTCCTTCAAGCGACCGGTGATGGTGAGATATCCCTCACCATCGAGCATGCCCTGGTCACCGGTGCGGAACCATCCGTTGGTGAAAGCCTTGGCATTGGCGTCGGGATTGTTGACATAGCCGGCCGTCACATTCGGCCCCCGGATCACCACTTCGCCGATCTCGCCTGATGGCAGCATGGCGCCGTCATCATCCATGATGGCGACTTCAGGGCCAGCCGCTACACCGACGCTCCCCGGCTTGCGCGCCCGAGGTGGCAAGGGGTTCGACGCCATCTGGTGCGAGGCTTCGGTCATGCCGTAGCTTTCGATCACCGGGCAGCCGAAGGTCTTTTCGAGATCGAGCATCACAGCCGGCGGAAGCGACGCAGAAGACGAGCGAATGAACTTCAATCGAGCGGCTTTGACACTCGCTTCATTGCGGGCCGCACGCGACAAGATCGCCTGATGCATGGTCGGCACGGCCGTGTACCAAGTCGGTTTCACCTGATCCAACCAGCCGAAAAACTTGAGCGCATTAAAGCCGGGCGTGCAGGACACTGACGCACCCGCCGCCATGGAGGCGGAGACGGCCGCTAGCAAACCATGAATATGGAAGAGCGGCATGATGTTGAGGCAGCGATCCTCACCCTTAAGGCCCAGCACACCGGAGATATGCCCAGCCGAAGCCGTGAGATTGCCGTGCGAGAGCGGAACGATTTTGGGGCGAGACGTTGTCCCGGAGGTGTGCAGCACAAGGCCGACATCGTTTGGCTGAGCGAGCCCGGGCGACACGGCCGTGCCCTTGGCCGCCGTCGACAGCGTGAAAGCGCCGGCCGGCCCGTCCGCCACTGGGGTCAACTCGATAATCGTGATTCCAAGCTCGCCGGCGACCATGCGCGCGGGGCTCTCAGCGCCCGCCTGCAAGACGATCGCTTTGGTGTCGAGATCAGCGAGATAGAAGCGGAATTCATCGGCACGATAGTCGGGATTGAGCGGTGCGGAGGTGGCGTAGGACGCAACCGCCAGAAAGGACGCCGCCATTTCCGGCCCGTTCGGCAGGACAATCGCCACTGCGTCACCACGGCCGACACCGGCGCCATTCAACACTTTCCCGGTCGCGGTGATGAGATCGGCGAGAGCGCCATAGCTCAGTGAGGGCTGCCCCGGCGCGCCAATGGCGTCAGCGGATGCGGGAGCACGCGTGATCAACTGGGTAAGAGTATTCGCCATGGTGGACCTCAAAGAGCAGGTGCATCGTCGCGACGGAAATGGAGCGATGACGCGAGAGGATGCTCCTTTGCCGGACTTTCCAATTCCCTTCAAGCGGAGGGAATGCAGGGCCGGGTGTCGCCCTAACTGGCGCACTGCTTTGGCAATCGTTATTTACGGCGCACAGAGTGGAGAGTTCCATGATCCAAGGTTTCGGCGTGGCCCCGCGCCATCGGTCCGTCGGCGTAAAAGTGGGTGCAGTGACAGTAGGCGGTGGGGCGCCCATCGTTGTCCAATCCATGACCAATACGGATACGGCCGACATCGACGGCACGGTCCGTCAGGTGGCAGCCCTTGCGCGGGCAGGGTCAGAACTGGTGCGGATCACGGTTGATCGCGATGAAGCCGCTGCTGCCGTTCCGCATATTCACGAGAAACTGTTGCGGATGGGTGTGGACGTGCCGCTCGTCGGCGACTTCCATTATATCGGCCATAAATTGCTCGCTGATCATCCGGCTTGTGCGGAAGCGCTCGCGAAATACCGGATTAATCCCGGCAATGTCGGCTTCAAAGAGAAGAAGGACCGGCAGTTTGGCGCCATCGTTGAGACAGCGATCCGGCACGGCAAGGCCGTCCGTATCGGCGCGAATTGGGGGTCGCTTGACCAAGAACTTCTCACCCATCTGATGGATGAGAACGCTAAAAGCGCGGCGCCGCTTGATGCCCGCGCCGTCACTCATGAAGCCCTTGTCCAGTCTGCCCTCCTGTCATGCGAGCGCGCTGAAGAGATCGGACTTGGCGCCGATCGCATCATCATTTCCGCCAAGGTCTCAGCGGTTCAGGACCTTGTTTCGGTCTATCGGATGTTGGCGAAGCGCTCTCACTACGCGCTGCATTTGGGGCTCACAGAGGCCGGCATGGGCTCGAAGGGCATCGTCGCATCCTCAGCAGCACTCGGAATCCTGTTGCAAGAGGGTATTGGCGATACGATCCGCGTGTCGCTGACGCCGGAGCCCGGTGGTGATCGAACGCTGGAAGTAAAGGTCGCTCAGGAAATCCTGCAGACCATGGGCATCCGGACCTTCGTACCGCTCGTAGCCGCCTGCCCCGGCTGTGGACGCACCACCTCAACCACCTTCCAGGAGTTGGCGCGGGACATTCAGAATTTCATTCACGTCTCAATGCCCGAGTGGAAAACGCGCTATCCCGGCGTCGAGACACTCAATGTCGCCGTCATGGGCTGCATCGTGAATGGCCCCGGCGAATCGAAACATGCCGATATCGGGATCTCGCTGCCAGGCACAGGCGAAAGCCCGGCAGCCCCTGTTTTCATCGACGGCCAGAAGGCCATGACGCTTCGGGGCCCAACCGTTGCCGCGGACTTCAAAGCCCTGGTGATCGACTATATCGAGCGTCGGTTCGGGGTTTCGGCCAAAACAGCCGCCGAGTAATTGCCGGCTAACAGGTGAGCTGCAGCGCCGAAACGATATCGGCAATGATCGCCTGTGGCGGTTGTGTGATGTCGACAATGATGGCGCGTTCGTCCGGCGAGAGCGGTTCAAGGGTCGCGAATTGGCTCTTCAACAGCGTGGTCGGCATGAAGTGATCGCGCCGAGCGGCCATCCGCCCGGCAATGAGATCAAACGTGCCTTGCAGGTGCGCGAAATGCACGGCGCGACCGCCTGCGCTCAACCGATCACGATAGCTCCGCTTCAAAGCCGAACAGGCAATGACGGCGTGCGCATGTGAGGCCGTGGTCTGGTCGATGAAGTCGCCGATCCTATCCAGCCAAGGCCAGCGATCCGCATCAGTGAGCGGCGTGCCAGCGCTCATTTTTGCAACATTGGCCGGGGGATGAAATTCGTCGCCATCACGAAATGGCCAGTGCAGCGCCTCGGCCAAACCGCGCCCAATGGTCGACTTTCCGCAGCCGGAAACGCCCATCACGATGATTGAAGTCACTGGCATCGGAGCGTCAGCTCTTCTTCGCTTCGATATGGCCGCCAAAACCCTGCCGCATGGCCGAGAGCACCTTTTCCGCGAAGGTATGATCCTGGCGAGAGCGGAACCGAGTATAAAGTGCCGAGGTCAGAACCTCCGCCGGTGTCGCCTGTTCGATGGCAGCCTCAACGGTCCAGCGTCCCTCGCCGGAATCGGCCACATGCCCGGAAAAGCCTGAAAGAGCGGGGTCGGCAGCAAGCGCTTCGGCGGTGAGATCGAGGAGCCACGATGTCACAACGCTGCCGCGCCGCCAGACCTCAGCGATATCGGCAACATTGAGATCAATGCGCAGGGGTTCCGGCACGCGGGCCGAACCCGCGTTGCGCAGAATATCAAAGCCTTCGGCGAAGGCCTGCATCATGCCGTATTCAATGCCGTTGTGGATCATTTTGACATAGTGGCCGGACCCGTTCGGCCCGCAGTGGAGATAGCCCTGTTCCGCTCGGGGATCGCGCCCTTCGCGATGAGCGGTTGGCGGGATATCGCCACGACCTGGCGCGAGTGCTGCGAAGATGGGGTCGAGACGTCGCACGATCGCGTCCGACCCGCCGATCATCAGGCAATAGCCCCGGTCCAATCCCCAGACCCCGCCGGAGGTGCCTATATCGAGATAGTCGATGCCGAGGGACGCCAACTCGCCGGCACGACGGATATCGTCTTTCCAATAGGTGTTGCCGCCATCGATGATCGTGTCGCCGCGCGCCATCAGCGCTGAGAGCTTGGTGATCGTGGTTTGCGTGACGTCACCCGCCGGCAACATCACCCATACAGCGCGAGGTGCTTCCAGCGCTGTCACCATTGCCTCAAGACTTGTCACGGCGATTGCACCGTCACGGGCGAGCACCGCACCCGGAGCGGGATCAGCATCGAAGACGACGCAATCATGGCCCGCGCGCATCAGACGCCGCGCGATATTGGCACCCATACGGCCGAGCCCAACAATACCAAGTTGCATGTTCGCCTCCGTCTCCGACCGATCAACCGGCTAAGCGAGGTTCGATGACGGTGAGCGCATCGCCCACCGCAATCGCTCCCGCACGCTCAACATAGGCGACCAAGCCTCGCCGACCTTTTGCCGCTTTCACAAAGCCGAACTCGTGGGTGGCATCGCCGGAGCGAACCGCAATGGCCCGGCCGGACTGCCGACACGGCGCGTTGTAGCCGGTGATTGCCAAGGTCGCACCTGAGGCCGCCATCAAGCGTGTCATGGGCGGAAGGGCCGAGAGATGATCATGCCCGCTCAAGGTCATATTCGCGCCAACCCATGTGGCAGGCAGCGTCGAAAGACCCAAACCTCTAGCGATCTCAGCCAAATCCTCGTCGCCCAGAATCGACAGTTGGCGATCGTTACGAATGATCGTGCCGCGCGGATGCCAAGGCTCGCGCGCGCCGGATTTCCGGGTTGGTCCCACATGGAGGTCGCCGGCTATGCCGTCGAGATCGAGATCGAGGCGATCCACGGGGCTTGTGACGAAATCCTTGCCCCCAGCCACGAACAAGCCGGTGACCGAAACCACCAATGCCATTTAGCCAGTCCACGCGAATTGAAGCAGCAGATTGCGCTGCAGAAATGAGAAATTATCGTCGGAGATGAGGGTCACGATGGTTTCGCCGGCAGCATTCCGATGAACCGCAATCCCCTCCATATTGTCGATTTGGGCTGAGAGATCCGCAGACAATACGATCGGCCCGTCGACGGTCGCGCCCGGCCTCATCGTCGCGAGATCGATGCGGCGAATCCGCATTGCGACCCCACGCCAAGCAGAAAACCAGCGTTCCAAAAGCAACATGTCGCCATTGGGCAGGAAGGCGAGGTCGGTCACGTCAAAATCATTCGTCCGCTTGACGAAGAACTCGCCCGGCCTCGGACCCCCGATCAGAAAGCCGCGGATGTCACCTGCCGCATTCTGTCCGCGCTCGGAAATCGCAATCATCGCGCCTGCAAGCGATGTCCCGCGCGGCGCAATGCCAAGCGCTTCAATGCCGCGATTGCTGGGAAGGCGCTGCGAGCCCATGGGCACGGGGGTCGGGATGCCGCGGGCACGAATGCCCTCTCGCCCAAACGCATCAAACCGGAAGATGCGATGGGTCCGCTCTACGCCGACAAAGGCCGTACCGCCCTCAATCCATAGCGATTCGGCATCCCAATCACCTGTATCGGCTATGGGACGTCCCTGCGGCCCAAGGATCGCGCTCATCCGAACCTCCGACAGGCCCGATGGCTTACTCCCCTCCATGTCGAGGCGTGCCGTCAGCCATTGCCCGTTATCGGTGACGGCAACCAATCGCGCGCCGGTCGGATCAACACGCAGTGACGAAAGACCACCGAAATTCTTGGAATCCGACTGCAATTCAAGGCCGCCTCGAAACTCAAAGGAGCCGAATGTCGTGTTGCTGTCGCGGGCCTTGAAGCTGTTGATGGGAAACGAGCGGACGACAATGTCGATCGGCGTCTCCGGCACATTGGGCTTGGCCAAAGCACCGCTGCCCGCTGCAGAGGCTGCAAGCAGACCGAAAGCAAAGGCGCGCCGGTTGGGGCGGATAGGGTCGAAAGCGATCATTATTCGACCTCATCCCATATTCGCGGCACGGGGTCACGGGGAACCTACGAGGAAAAACACACAGACCTTGTGAGTTTTCACCCTAGTCGCCGCCTACGGTAAGGAGGCTTGCATTACCGCCTGCCGCAGCGGTGTTGATGCTCACCACCTGTTCAAGCGCGAAGCGGACAAGCGTATGGGGTCCGCCGGCCTTTGGTCCCGTGCCCGATAGGCCGGATCCACCGAAGGGCTGCGACCCCACCACCGCACCGATCATGTTGCGGTTCACATAGATATTGCCGTGGTTCATCCCCGCGATTACCCCGTCCACTACGGCATCGATGCGGGAATGGACGGCAAGGGTGAGCCCCGTGCCATTGGACGCAATCGCATCAAGGAGCCCATCGAGCGCGCCCGCTTTCCACGTTGTGACGTGCAAGATGGGACCGAAGACCTCTTCGGTCAGGTCTTCCGGGCGTTCGAGACGGATGATCGCGGGCCGCACGAACGACCCCTGCAAGTCAGAGTTCGGCAGCGCCCGCCACAGGAGGCGACCTGCTCGCTCCGCTGAATCCACATAGGCGTCCAATTTTGCTGCGGCATCGCGGTCGATGACCGGGCCAATATGGGTCGCGGGATCGCGCGGATCGCCCATCCGCAATTCCTGGGCGCCCCCCTCGATCATCGCCAGGAATCGATGGGCAATATCGTCCTGCAGGCACAGAAGGCGCAGGGCCGAACACCGCTGCCCAGCAGAACGAAAGGCGGAGGTCACCACATCATCGGTCACCTGCTCTGGCAGAGCCGTTGCATCAACGATCATCGCATTAATGCCGCCGGTTTCCGCGATGAGCGGAACGATGGGCCCGCGCTTCGCCGCAAGCGCCTGATTGATCGCCCAGGCAACCTCGACTGAACCGGTAAAAGCGACGCCGGCAATGCGCTTATCGGCAACGAGCGCGGCGCCCGCACGGCCGTCACCCGGCACCAGAACAAGCGCCTCCTTAGGAACGCCTGCGTCATGGGCCAGCGCCACTGCGGCTGCGGCAATGAGCGGGGTTTGCTCGGCTGGCTTCGCAACAACGCTATTGCCTGCGGCAAGTGCTGCCGTGACTTGGCCTAGAAAAATCGCCAGCGGAAAATTCCATGGACTGATGCAAACGAAAACGCCACGGCCACGAAGTGTCAGCCGATTGTCCTCACCCGTTGGCCCCGGCAGGCGGACGGGCTCACCGAAAATGCGGCGCGCTTCGCTCGCATAAAACCGGCAGAAATCGACCGCCTCGCGAAGTTCCGCAAGAGCATCATCCAGCGTCTTGCCGGCCTCACGCGCCAGCAAACTCAAGAGCATGCCGCGATTGGCCTCGAGGCGGTCCGCCAAGCGTTCCAGAATGCTAGCGCGATGGTCAGCGGAAAACATGCTCCAAGCCGAAAAGCCTGAAAGCGCTCTGGCGACTGCCGCCTGCGCGCCCTCATCGCTAAGTTCATAAACGGTCCCAATCGCCCGCCCGTCGATAGGGCTATCGAGAGCGCGGGCCTGTCCGTGACGCGCCTCGCCCGCATCGCGCGGCGCGTTGGCAGTGCCTGCCTCAACATCCGCAAGCAGCGCGCGAAGCGCCTTGCCGTCGCCGAACTCAACGCCTCGGGAGTTCAATCGCGCAGCACCATAGAGCTGGGCGGGCGGCGGAATTGACCGCGACCGCGCCGCATTGGGATGCGCGATCAAAGCAG
>JBAWYY010000106.1:0-8112 GCA_037143285.1 Alphaproteobacteria bacterium
CAGGGTGCTCCGGCTACGATCAAAGCGGAAAATCAGCGCTTTTCTCAAAGAACCCATTCGCCTTACGCGACGCCCCTCGGTAAACTACCAACACAAAAAACCGTGAGGAAGCACCATGAGCAAAGGCGCAGTTTATCCCGATCTTGAAGGCCGGGTTGTTATCGTGACGGGCGGTGCGAGCGGCATCGGGGAGGCCATCGTTCGCGCCTTACTTCGGCAAAAAGCGCGGGTCGGCTTCATCGATATTCAAACCAAGCGCGGACACGAGCTTGCGGCAGAGATCGGGCCCCTCGCCCATTTCGCTCAGGCCGATGTCACGGACATTGAGGCGCTGCGGGAAGCGATCTCGTCGATCAGAGAGACGTTCGGCCCCATTGGCGTGCTGATCAATAACGCGGCCCACGATGATCGACACGCGACCGAGACTGTCACGCCCGAGTACTTCGACAACCGGATTGCCATCAATCTGAAGCACCAGTTCTTTGCGGCCCAGGCTGTGCTGCCCGACATGGTGGCGGGAGGCGGTGGCGTGTTCGTCAATTTCGCGTCGACCTCCTGGATGAAGGGGGTTGGCGGGATGGCGATTTATACCGCTTCGAAGTCGGCGGTTTTGGGCCTCACCCGTTCGCTTGCCCGCGACTATGGCCCCAAGAATGTGCGGGTGAACACGCTCGCGCCCGGCTGGACCCTCACCGAAAGGCAGAAAACCCATTGGGTGACGCCTGAGGCGGAGGCAAAGATGATTGACGCACAGTGCTTGAAGCGTTGGCTCATGCCGGACGAGGTGGCCCGCGTCACGGTCTTCCTGGCTTCCGAAGAGGCATCCGCCTGCACCAGTCAACAGTTCGTCGTCGACGGTGGCTGGACGTGAGCGTCACGGTCTTTGGCGAGCATGCGGATAAGACAGTTCACCGGGTGGCGCTGTGCTCATCCGCCGGGCTGGAGGCAACCGTTATCGGCTATGGCGCAAGTCTTCAGGATCTAAAGGTGCCCATGGCGCAGAGCCTGCGTCGCGTGACGCTCGGCTTCGACCATCTCGATACCTATACCGCTCATGCCGGCTATTTCGGGGCCGTTGTCGGCCGGTTCGGCAATCGCATTGCCGACGGGCGCGTCATCATTGACGGCAAAGCGCATCAACTCGACCTCAATATACTTGGGCGGCATCACCTGCACGGCGGTGCCCAAGGTTTCGGCAAGAAGGTCTGGACGCTTGTCGATCACAGCGACACCCACTGCACCTTCGAGTTAATCTCACCCGATGGCGAGATGGGCTATCCGGGCCGACTGGCTGCGCGGGTGACCTACTCCGTTACGGGCCTCAGTCTCATCATCCGCATGCAGGCGCAAAGTGACGTATCCAGCATCATCAATCTGGTGGCGCATCCCTATTTCAATCTGGCAGGTAACGGCGATATCGGGCGGCACCGGTTGCAGATCAACGCCACGCGGGCCTTGCTCGTTGATGCCGATCTCATCCCAACCGGCGCATTCTTTGAGGTCGCCGGCACCGCGCAGGATTTCCGCGTCGCCCGTGAGATCGATGCGGTGCCGAGCTGGCACGACCATTGTTATGTCGTCGACAGCGCACAAACATCAGCGCCTGCGGCGCAGCTTCGCTCGCCCTCAGGCGATATGATGATGAGTATCATCGGAACGCGGCCTGGGCTGCAATTCTACGATGGGGCGCATATTGCCGTATCGAGCCTCGGCCATGACGGCCAAGCCTATCGCGCGCGGTCAGGGCTCTGCCTGGAATCTCAGTTCTTCCCCGATGCGCCGAACCATCCGGCCTTCGACCAAGCGTTCTACGGCGCGGGCGAGGCCTTCGACGAGACCGTCGAGCACCATTTCACAGTGAACGAGCGCTAACCGCGCCGGCCCTCAAGCCTTGAGCACCGTCAAGCGTCCATTGGCTTTCGACGAGGCAATGGCGGCCTCAATGAACGCCATCCCGGAAAGACCATCGGCGAGACCGGGAAACAGAACGCCGGCGTCAGGCGCCTCGCCTGACCGCGCGGCGATAATCGCGCGGGCAACCTCCGCATAGAGGGTGGCGAACCCTTCCAGATAACCTTCGGGATGGCCGGCGGGAATGCGCGTCACCCGAGACGCCGCCGCATTGGCCGCCCCCGTGCCGCGGGAAATCAAGCGTTTCGGCTCGCCATGCGGGGTGAACCAGAGATGGTTCGGCTGTTCCTGCGCCCAGACAAGGCCGCCTTTTGAGCCGTAGACGCGAAGTTTCAGCGCGTTTTCATTGCCCGGCGCCACCTGGCTTGCCCAGAGCATGCCCTTGGCGCCACCCTCATAGCGCAGCATGACATGGACATTGTCATCAAGTGCGCGCCCTTCCACGAAGGTGGTGAGATCGGCCGAGACCGCCGCACAGGTCAGCCCCGTGACAAAATTTGCGATCTGGAAAGCGTGGGTGCCGATGTCGCCAATGCAGCCACCGGCGCCCGAGCGCTTGGGATCAACCCGCCATCCCGCCTGTTTCTGCCCGGTATCCTCAAGCTTGGTGGTGAGCCAATCCTGCGGATATTCGACCTGAATGACCCGGATGGTGCCGAGATCGCCGGCAGCCACCATGGCGCGGGCGTGACGAACCATGGGGTAGCCGGTGTAATTGTGGGTGAGGCAAAAGAGCGCGCCGGAGGCTTCCACCGCTTTGGTGAGCTTGCGGGCCTCGGCGAGCGATGTCGCAACCGGCTTATCGCAGATCACATGGATGCCGCGCTTCAGAAAGGCGAGCGCTGCGGGCACATGGACGTGGTTTGGCGTGACAATCGCCACGGCCTCAATGCCGTCTTTGCGGCGGGCTTCCGCGCGCGCCATGGTCTCGAAATCGGGATAGGAGCGCTTGGGGTCGAGGCCGAGCGCCTCAGCCGAGCGCTGCGCCTTGTCCGGTGTAGATGAAAGCGCACCGGCGACGAGCTCGAACTGATCGTCGAGCCGCGCAGCAAAGCGATGGACGGCACCGATGAAGGCCCCTTCGCCGCCACCCACCATGCCGAGGCGAATGCGCCGGCTCACAACTTTGTCTGCGCGAGCCGCTACCACTAGCGCCTCCCCAGGCCCAGCATGGCGCGGATCATTTTTTGATCAACGGAGCCCCCGGCGAAGTCGTCAAAGGCTTTCTCGGTGACACGAATGATGTGGCTTGCGATGAAGGGCGCGCCCTCGCGCGCACCATCTTCTGGGTGCTTCAGGCAGCATTCCCATTCCAGCACCGCCCAGCTGTCATAACCGGCAGCCGCGAGCTTGGAGAAAATGCCGGTGAAATCCACCTGCCCATCGCCCAGCGACCGGAAGCGGCCGGCCCGGTTGAGCCAGGGCTGATAGCCGGAATAGACGCCTTGGCGGCCGTCCGGGTTGAACTCGGCATCCTTCACGTGGAAGGCTTTGATGCGATCCTTGTAGATGTCGATGAAGGCGAGATAGTCCAACTGCTGCAGCAGGAAATGCGAGGGATCGTAATTGATCGCCACGCGCTTATGGCCCTTCACCGCATCGAGGAACATCTCGAAGGTCGCGCCATCAAAAATGTCCTCACCAGGGTGAATTTCATAGGCGACATCGCAGCCGACCGCATCGAAAGCATCAAGGATCGGTTTCCACCGCCGCCCGAGCTCTTTGAATGTGGTCTCAATCAAGCCATCCGGGCGCTGCGGCCAGGGATAGACGAAGGGCCAAGCGAGCGCGCCGGGAAAGGTCACATGCACGGATAAGCCGAGATTGGCGGATGCGCGCGCGGCCAGCATCATCTGCTCGACCGCCCAGGCTTGCCGCGCTTTCGGCTTGCCGTGAACTGCGGCCGGCGCGAAAGCGTCGAAGGCCTGGTCATAGGCCGGGTTCACCGCCACGAGCTGGCCTTGCAGATGGGTGGAAAGCTCGGTGATCTCGACGCCATTGGCCCGCGCGACGCCGATGAGCTCATCGCAATAGGTCTTCGACCCAGCCGCTTTCGCGAGATCGAACAGGCGTGCATCCCAAGTGGGAACCTGCACGCCCTTGTAGCCGAGCGACCCCGCCCATTTCGTGATCGCACCCCAGGAGTTGAAGGGCGCTGTATCGCCGGCGAACTGAGCAAGAAAGATCGCCGGCCCTTTGATCGTGGATGGCATGAGTGGTCCCTCGAAAGGTGCGCTATCAGGCGTCGTCCATCACTTCTTTGCGGATGCTTTGCCGGCTTTTTTGTCCTTCGACGCCTTGGCTGCTTTCGCCGCCTTGGGCTTGAAGTATTTGGCGTTCAGCGTGGCGAAGGCCTTTTGATAGACCTCGTTCTCAGCCGTCGGCATGAGATTGAGATCGTCATGGGGCGAGGCATCCCAGTCGCCGGTCCACATGGCAAAGGTTTCGCCCGTGGCGGTGATCGGCCAGAGCCGGGGGCCTGAGATATAGTTCAGCCAGGGCATGTCGCATTTGGTAATGCGATAGGAGAACGAGCGCTCGATATCATTGAGGTGGATGAGCTCTTCGTGCAGATGCCCCTCGCCGAACATGAAATCGCGGGTGCCCGAGACCTTATCGGAGCGGACGCCACCGATCATGTGCATCTTGGTGATCGCCGGGTGCCAATCGCCCATGCCGGCAAAGTCGCGGATCCGCGCCCAGACCTTGTCGACCGGCCCGTGAATGACTGCTGAGGTCCAGACCTTGTTGGGCGACCAAGCCTTCCAGCGCGCGCGGCCTTCCGGCGCCTTCACTTTGTTCTTCTTGATATAGGCGGCAAGTGCGGTCCAACCGGCTGCGAACACGCCGTTGGAGATGATGTCGACATACTTCCCCTTGTCGCCCGGCGCTTCGTCGAATGTCGCTTCCCACTCGCAGAAGGTCTTGTCGCCGTTGGTGACAGGATAGAGCCGGACGGTCGCGACATAATTCGTGACCGGGAAGCACGGCGTCTGGAAATCATAGGCGAAAGTGTAGTTCTGGTCATCGAGCAGCAGCAGCTTCTCGCGGACCAGCGTGCCGTCCTGAAGATGGAAGGAGCGGATGCAGCCGACCACGTCCGGGTCAAGCCCGCCCTCGATCATCGAGTCCTTGATCGCGGGATGCCATGTCGGCAGCCCATTGAAGTCGCGGACCACGCTCCACACCGCCTGAACGGGCGCGTCGATAATTGCCGATGCATAGGCCTTGGCCATGAGTGTCTCCTCCCCTTCGCGCCCGCGCCTTCATTCAGCGCGGCTCTCTTGATGCTCAGAATGTGATGTCCTTGAAGGCCTTGGTCTGCGCCGTCAGCGCCTTCTCGGTCGGCAGCCGCTCCATGGAGGAGGCGCCGTAGAAGCCGTTGCAGAGGGTCGTGTTCTTCAGCACATAGGCCGCGTCCTCGGGCATGGCGATGGGGCCGCCGTGGCACAGCACGATGATGTCCTTGCGGATGCTTTTGGCAGCGGCCGCCCATTCGTCGACGATCTTCGGGCAGTCTTCGAGCTTGAGCGCCGTCTCAGCGCCAATAGAGCCGCCGGTGGTCAGGCCCATATGGGGCACGATGATATCTGCACCGGCTTTGGCCATCTCGATAGCTTCGTCGGCTGAGAAGACATAGGGCGTCGTCAGCATGTCCTTCGCGTTGGCCATGCGGATCATGTCGATCTCGTGCCCGAAACCCATGCCGGTTTCTTCAAGATTGGCGCGGAACGTGCCGTCGATGAGCCCCACGGTCGGGAAGTTCTGCACGCCGGAGAAGCCCAACGCTTTCAGCTCGTCCAAGAAGTGATCCATGATCACGAAGGGATCGGTGCCGTTCACACCCGCGATGACCGGCGTGTGTTTCACCACCGGCAACACTTCGCGCGCCATGTCCTTCACAATCTCGTTGGCATTGCCATAGGCGAGAAGTCCGGCGAGAGACCCGCGGCCGGCCATGCGGTAGCGGCCGGAGTTATAGATCACGATGAGATCAATGCCGCCGGCTTCCTCGCACTTGGCGGAAAGGCCCGTGCCCGCGCCACCGCCGACAATGGGGGTGCGGGACGCCACCATGGCGTTGAACTTCTTTATCAGGTCTGCGCGAGAAAAACGCGGCATAAAATGCTCCAAACTTTCGATGGATGTGATTGCTAGCCGATGATGGCTTTGAACTGCGTCACCGCTTCAGCCGCGAAGCTCGCGTCATTGATGGCGGCATCGACCTCGATCAGCTGCCGGTTTTTAGCCGGCTTCCAGCCCGAGCGGATCGCATCGAAGAGAGCCGCATCGGCTTTGGGGTCGTGGAACGGCATGTTCGGCACGTCGATGGCCGATACGCCACCGAGCGGCAGAAGGAAGCGCACCGGCCCCTCCATCTGATTGAGCCGCGCGACGATCCATTCGCCGACCGCCTTGTTTTCTTCCGGCGTCGTCCGCATCAGGGTGACTTGCGCATTGTGGACATAAAGGTTCCGGCTCGCGAACTGTGCCGGGACCGTCTCCCGCCCGCCGAAATTGACCATGTCGACGGCGCCGACCGAGCCGACATAGGGTAGCTTCGTGCGGATGATCGCGCCGAAGCGGTCCGCGGTGCAGGGGAACACGCCACCGACAAAGAAGTCCGGGACTTCCGTAGTCGTGATGTCCATCACGCCCTTCACGAAGCCGGACTCGGCCAGCTTCTCCATGGACTGGCCGCCAGTGCCGGTGGCGTGGAACACATAGGCCTCATAGTCCGCATCAAGCGCTGCCCGAATCTGCGTGATGCAAGCGGTCGTGACGCCGAACATGGTCATGCCGATGCCGGGCTTATCGCCCGTGGAGGCGGGCACCGCATTCATGGCCATGCCGGCCGCCGCATGGGCAGCGTTGCCGATCACCTTGCGCGAGATCGCATTGAGCCCGGCAACGTCGACAACCGAATACATCATGGCGATGTCATTGGGTCCGACATAGGGACCGACATTGCCGGACGCGACGGTGGAGACCATCAACTTCGGCGTACCGATGGGAAGGGTGCGCATGGCCTCGGTCACGAGCGCGGTATTGCCGGACCCGCCAAGACCCAGGACCGCGCCGATGTCGCTGCGAGCCCCAAGATAATGGGACAAGGCAACAGCCATAGCGGAGACGGCGGCCCCGCGATCGTCCTTGCCGAGAACCGCACTCGCCCCGTCCGGATGTGACTTCGCAACCGTCTCGGAGGACACGTCCGCCGCCGAAGACGACTTGGTCGTACCGACATCGACGAGGACAGCCTTTGCACCCGCTTTCTCGACCATGGCCTTGGCGTAGAGAAGCTCGGCTTCCTTGGTATCGCAGGTTCCGATGATATAGACGCTGCCCATCCGCTATCCCCTTCTCGACTTAATGATGACCGCCGGAGGCAACGCCGAGATAACGGCGCTGGGCCTCTTCGTCCGTTGCAAGCGCCTGCGCACTCATGGTCGTCGCAACGCGGCCCGTGACCATGATCGCGACCGTATCGGCGACCGAGGTCGCGACCTTGAGGTTCTGCTCGACCAAGAGCACGCCCATGCCCTCGCGCGAGAGGCCGCGCAGGACCTCGATCAAGTGATCGACGATCACGGGCGCCAAGCCCTCGGAGGGCTCGTCCATGATCACAACGCGTGGGTTCAAGAGCAGCGCCCGGCCGATCGCCAGCATCTGTTGCTCGCCGCCAGACAATTGCGTGCCACCATTGTTTTTGCGCTCGGCAAGGCGCGGGAAGGTCTCGTAGACCCGCTCGATGGTCCAGGCCTTATTCTTGCCCTGGGAGAAGAGCCGCAGATGCTCATGCACAGTGAGCGACGGGAAGGTGCGCCGACCCTGGGGCACAAGGGCGAGGCCACGCCTCGCGATGGCATCGGAGGTGAGGCCTACAAGTGGCTGACCCTCAAAGCGAATGGACCCTTCTGCTGCCTTCACCATGCCCCTGATGGTCTGCCACAGGGTCGTCTTGCCCATGCCATTGCGCCCAACCACGGCAAGCGGCGTGGTACCGACAGTCAGCGACACACCTTGCAGAATATGGGCCTGCGCGAAGCGGACATGCAGATCGGCGATCTCAAGCATCAGTGCCCCCCGCCAAGATAGATCGCATGCACCACCGGGTCGGTCGCGATGCGATCGGGCGTCGCCTCTACGACCACCTCACCGTCCTTCATCACGGTGACGATGTCGGCAGCCGGCAGCGCG
>JBAWYY010000107.1:0-8111 GCA_037143285.1 Alphaproteobacteria bacterium
ATCGCGACTTCACCGATCTTCATGCCTGGGCAGAAGTCTATTTGCCCGGTGCGGGCTGGATCGGGCTTGACCCGACCTCGGGGCTTTTTGCGGGCGAGGGCCATATTCCGCTTGCCGCAACGCCGCATTTCCGCTCGGCCGCCCCCATCAGTGGGGTGGTTGATCCGGCAGAAGTGTCCTTTGCCTTCGACATGACGCTGACCCGTGTCGACGAGAAGCCGCGCGTCACGGCGCCGTTTTCCGATGAGGCCTGGGCCGCCTTGGATGCGCTGGGGGAGCGCATCGATGCCGATTTGAACGCTGGCGATGTCAGGCTCACGATGGGTGGCGAGCCGACCTTCGTTTCGATCGATGACTATGAGGCGGCCGAGTGGAACACGGCTGCCGTTGGCCCTACCAAGCGCGCGCGGGCCGACGAGTTGATCCGACGGTTGCGAGAACGCTTCGCGCCGGGCGGGTTCCTGCATTATGCCCAAGGCAAATGGTATCCGGGCGAGAGCCTGCCGCGTTGGGCTTTTGCGCTCTACTGGCGCCGCGATGGCAAACCGATCTGGAACAATCCAGACCTGATCGCGCGTGAGACCGAAGCCGCAAATCCACCGATTAAAACTGCCCAGGCGCTGGCCGAGGGCATTGCGACCCGCCTCGGGATCACGCCGGATCACGCGATGGCGGCTTACGAGGATCCGGCCCACTGGATTTTGAAGGAAGCCGAACTGCCGGTGAATGTGGATCCGTCGGATTCCAAGCTTGAAGATGCCGAGGCGCGCGCCCGCATTGCGCGGGTTTTCGAGCGAGGTTTGACGCAGCCGACCGGGTTCGTGCTGCCGGTCCAGCGCTGGAATGCCCAGGCGAGAGGGGGCTGGATCAGCGAAAAGTGGCCGATGCGGCGAGGCAAGATGTTCCTTGTGCCCGGCGATAGCCCTGTCGGCTATCGGCTGCCGCTCGCGACACTGCCCTATATCGCGCCGGCCTCTTATCCCTATGTGGTCGAGGCCGATCCGACGACGGTACCAGCCGATCTGCCGGACCCCGAGGCCTTTGTTCAGGCGGTTCAGCGGCGGGTCGCTGCTGCCCGCGAGCCGGACCGTACCGAGCAAGTGGAACAGACGCTGACGGAGGATGCATCGGTGCGCACGGCGCTTGCCGTGGAGCCGCGAGATGGCCGCCTCTCTGTGTTCATGCCGCCGACTGAGCGGCTTGAAGACTATCTTGAGATTCTGGCCGCCGTTGAAGCGACAGCCGCCGAGATTGGGCAAGCCGTTCACGTCGAAGGCTATCCGCCGCCGCATGATCCGCGCGTTTCGGTGATCAAGGTGACGCCGGATCCTGGCGTGATCGAGGTCAATGTTCAGCCTGCCGCGTCCTGGCGCGAATGTGTCGCGATTAGTCGCGGTGTCTATGAGGATGCGCGGATTTCGCGCCTCGGCACCGAGAAGTTCATGCTCGATGGCCGCCATACCGGGACGGGCGGCGGCAATCACGTGGTGATTGGTGGGGCTAGGCCGGCCGATAGCCCGTTTCTGCGGCGTCCCGACCTTTTGAAGAGCCTCGTGGTCTATTGGCAGCGACATCCGTCGCTGTCCTATTTGTTTTCGGGCCTGTTCATCGGTCCCACCAGCCAATCGCCACGGGTCGATGAAGCCCGCCATGACTCGCTCTACGAGCTCGAAATCGCGCTCTCGCTGGTTCCCGCTCCTGGTGCGGGGCCTGCGCCCGCGCCTTGGCTCGTCGATCGCCTGTTCCGCAATCTCCTGGTCGATGCGACCGGGAATACCCACCGCACGGAACTCTGCATCGATAAGCTCTTCTCGCCCGATGGCCCATCCGGCCGGCTGGGCCTTGTGGAGTTCCGCTCCTTCGAGATGCCCCCTGACCACCGCATGAGCTTGGCGCAGCAATTGGTGCTGCGCGCGCTCGTCGCTTGGTTCTGGCGCGAGCCGCAAGAGGGCGAACTCGTCCGATGGGGCACCGCCTTGCATGACCGGTTCATGCTGCCCCATTTCGTGTGGGAGGATTTCCTCGGCGTGCTCGCCGACCTCGGGCGCGCCGGCTATGCGGTGGACCCTGCTTGGTTTGAGGCCCAGCGTGAGTTTCGCTTCCCCATTCTCGGCACCGTCAACCATGGCGGCGTGAAGCTTGAGCTTCGTCATGCGCTTGAGCCCTGGAATGTGATGGGCGAAGAGGGCGCCGTTGGCGGTACGGTTCGTTTCGTCGATTCCTCCGTCGAGCGGATCCAGGTGCGCGCGACGGGGCTTGATCCCGGCCGCTACATCGTCACCTGCAACGGTCGTCCGGTGCCGCTTACATCGACCGGAACAGGCGGTGACTATGTGGCAGGCGTGCGCTTTAAAGCGTGGCAGCCGCCATCCGGCCTCCACCCGACCATTCCGGTCCAAGCGCCTTTGACCTTCGATGTGGTGGACACTTGGTCGCGCCGGTCGCTGGGGGGCTGCATTTATCACGTGGCTCATCCAGGCGGGCGCAACTACGATACCTTTCCGGTCAATTCCTATGAGGCGGAGGCACGGCGACGTGCGCGCTTCATGGAACATGGCCATACGCCGGGGATCATCGACGTGCCGCGAAGCGAGCGCGTGGGTGAGTTCCCACTCACCCTTGATCTGCGTCGAATGCCGCGATGAGCTAGGCCATTGTCCTTTCCTTCCGATCTCTTCGCACCAACCGATAGCGGGCGCTTCGCAGGCCTGATTGACCGCTATCGGTCGATCCCGGGCGTGCATGACGAGATGCTCGATGAGAATGGCCAGGTTCGGCCGGCCTGGGTTGGGTTTCTGGAGGAATTGACCAAACGTGGGCCGGGAGAGCTCGCCCGTCGCTTCGGGTCTGCGGATCGATACCTGAGGGAGTCCGGCGTCTTCTATCGCGTCTATGACGACACCGCCGGTGATGAACGACCCTGGCCCTTGAGCCATGTACCGTTGATCGTGTCTAGCGACGACTGGCGAGAGCTGTCGGAAGGGCTGATAGAACGCGCCGAGTTCCTTGATGCCGTTTTGGGCGACATCTACGGCCCTGGCCAATTGGTGGCGAATGGAGCTTTGCCGGCTGCAGCTGTCACCGGCAGTCCGGAATTTTTTCGACCACTAGTCGGCGTTAAGCCCAATACCGGGCACCTCAGCTTTTATGCAGCCGATATCGGCCGCGGACCGGACGGCAAATGGTGGGTGCTGGATGACCGCACCCAAGCGCCCTCGGGCGCCGGCTATGCGCTCGAGAACCGGCTTGCGATGGTCCGCGCCCTGCCGGAGGTTTATGACGCCCTGAATGTCGAGCGCCTCGCGGGGTTCTTCCAGGGCTTTCGGGCCTGGCTCTCCAGTCGATCTTCTGGCGGGGATTCTAATGTTTGCGTGCTGACCCCCGGTCCACTCAACGAGACCTATTTTGAGCACGCTTATCTCGCGCGTTACCTCGGGTTCCTTTTGGTCGAAGGCGCCGATCTCACGGTTCGCGACGACGAGGTGCTGATCCGTACGGTTGCCGGGTTGAAGCGTGCCAATGTGCTGTGGCGGCGCGTCGATGCCGATTTCACCGACCCGTTAGAACTGAACACCCATTCGCATCTCGGCGTACCCGGCCTGGTTGGTGCGGTGCGGGCGGGGTCAGTGTCGCTGGTCAATGCGTTGGGCTCCGGCCTTGTGGAAGCACGAGCGCTTCTGGGTTTCATGCATGGCATGGCCCATCGGCTGCTCGGGCGCGATCTCAAGCTCGCCCATGTGGCGACGTGGTGGTGCGGCCAACACCTTGAACGGGAAGTCGTCTTAGAGAACCTCGACCACCTCGTGATCGCACCGGCCTATGGGTCGAGCGTGCCGGGGATCCTCGATTCCGGTCCGATCCTCGCGTCCGATTTGAGCCCAACGGTGCGCGCCATGTTGGCCGACGAGATCCGGGCGCGTGGCGCTGATTTCGTGGCCCAAGAGGTGGTGAAGCTGTCCACCACGCCGGTATGGAGCAAGGGGCAATTAGAGCCACGTCCCTTTATCCTCCGCGTCTTCTTGTCCAAGGTCGAGGGGCGCTGGCAGGTCATGCCCGGCGGCTTCTGTCGGCTTGGGGATCGGACAGATGCACGCGCCGTGACCATGCAACGCGGCGGTCTCACTGCCGATGTCTGCGTGGTCTCGGATGCGCCGGTGGCCGCGACGTCCCTGCTGCCGCGACCGGAGGCGGTCGCGATCCGCCGCTCGACCGGCTCACTGCCGAGCCGTGCCGCGGATAACCTGTTCTGGCTCGGGCGCTATACGGAACGCGCTGAGGCGACGCTGCGTTTGCTGCGCGCGCTGGGCGGTCAGTTCACCGGGGCTGAGGACCTCGACGGGGATGCACCGAGGGCGCTGGTGGGTTTGCTGACGAGCTGGGGTGCGTTGCCGGAAGAGCCGCTGCGCATGACACCTGCTTTTCTGGCGGCCTCGGCGCTTTATCGGCGCGACCTTCCGGGCTCGCTTTTTTCGGTTGCCTCAGCAGCGCGTAATGCCGCCTCCGTCATCCGCGATCGTTTCTCGCCCGATGCATGGCGCGCAGTGTCAGACCTTGCGGCGCTCTTTGACGAGCCAGGTGAGGCTGCCGCACGGGAGGCTGAGGCCTTCGACCGGGTCGAACAGGGAATCCGCATCCTCGCGAGCTTTGCAGGCTATGCGCAGGAGAACATGAACCAGCTCTTAGGCTGGCGCTTCCTCAAGATCGGGCGGCGCCTTGAGCGTGGCCTCAACACCTGCCGCTTTGCCCGACAGTTCGGCGTGTCTGAAGCGGCTAGCGCGAGTGGACTCGACCTTATGTTGGCGCTCGCCGATAGCCAGATCACCTATCGCTCGCGCTATGTGATGGTGGCGTCCAAAGCACCGGCCATCGATCTCGTGCTGAGCGACGAGCATAATCCGCGCTCGGTCGCCTTCCAGGTCAGCCGTATCGCCGAGCATGTGAACGAATTGCCGGGTCGATCCGCCGAGGGGCTTTTGTCGCGCGCGGAAAAACTGGTGGCGAGGACCGTCACGGATTTGCGCACGATGGATCCCGAGGCGATCGACGAGGCCTTCATCTATCGGATCGAGACAGCCCTCATGGCGATTTCTGATGAGATTGCCGGGCGCTATTTCACCCATCGTGATAGGCTCGATATCCGCAACGAGGTGCCGTCATGATTTATGACGTCCGCCTGCAGACGACCTACGATTATTCAGCGCCGGTGGCGACCGCGCGTCACCTCCTGCGCATGGCCCCGATCAACCGGCCGGGCCAGCGGGTGTTGCAGGCGAATATTGTGATCAAGCCAGAGCCGTCGCTCAGGCGCGAGGATCGGGATTTCTTCGGCAATGCCGTGACCCGCGTCTCCTTCGATACGCCGCATAACGAACTCGACATCGTGATGACCGCGCGGGTCGAGGTTCTCGCTGAGGCGCCGCTTGATCCAGAACAGACCGCGCCATGGGAACGCGTTCGCGACATTGCCTTCTCGGGATCCGACATGTCGTCGGAGGCACCCGCCCATTTTCTGTTTCCCTCCCGACTTGTGCCGAGAGTGCCGGCGTTGCGGATGTATGCCGCAGAGAGCTTCACGCCGGGGCGCCCGATCTTAGCGGCAGCGCTTGATCTGACGCGGCGCATTTGGACTGATTTCACCTATGATACCGAGGCGACCACCATTGATACGCCGCCGGAAGAGGTCTTTGCGCTCAAACGCGGCGTTTGCCAGGACTTCACGCATTTGATGATCACGGGCCTTCGTGGCCTTGGGATCCCGGCGGCCTATGTGTCTGGTTTTCTGCGCACCATGCCGCCGCCTGGCCAAGAACGGCTTGAGGGGGCGGATGCAACCCATGCCTGGGTCGCGGTTTGGTGCGGGCGCGAAATCGGCTGGCGTGGGCTCGATCCGACGAATGGGATCATGGTCGGCCAAGACCATATCGTGCTCGCGATCGGGCGCGATTATGCCGATGTCTCGCCCGTCGATGGCGTGGTGGTGACCGCTGGCGACCACGTTCTTGATGTGGCCGTCGACGTGGTGCCCGCCGGCACACCGATCTCGGGTAAAAAGCCAGACAAGAAAAAATTGGCTGTCAGCGCTTGAGGGCGAATGCCCGCTGCACTGGTGTCATCATCTGCCACAGGATTTTGCAATGACCCTCGTCCCTCAGCCGCTCACCGCCGCAGCCTTCGCGCCCTTCGGTGATGTCGTCGAAACGCCCGGCCTTGGCCGAGTCTATTTCGACCAAACGCTCACCAATCGGCGTTTGTCCGCAAAGCCGAGCGTGTCAATTGCGCGGATGGCGCCATCGCCTGTGCCTTTTTCTCTTTTGCGGATGGAACGGCACGAGTTTTCGACCCAAACCTTCGCGCCTATGGAAGTAGGCCGATGGCTTGTGGTTGCCGCTCCCCATGCACCAGGCGGTGGGCCCGACATGGCGAAGGCTAAGGCATTCCTCCCGCAGCCGGGCCAAGCCATCACCTATGCCGTCGATGTCTGGCACGCGCCGATGAGCGTTTTTGATTGCGAGGGGCTCTTTGCCATCTTCATGTGGAACGATGGCACAGCGACCGACACTGAGTTCTTCGAGTTGCCGGCACCGGTCGGCGTTTTACTCTGACCTCATCTCATGGCCTCGGAGCCTTTTGCGAACCTCGTGGCGGAAGCGGTCGCCAGATTTCACGCGAACCGCCCTGTTCGTGCGGCGTCATTGGTCGTGACACTGTTCGGCGACAGCGTCGTGCCGCGTGGCGGTGTCCTGTCCATCCGAGCCATTGTCGATTTGCTGACGGGCGTTGGTCTTGAGGGTGGTGCCATACGCACGGCGATGTCGCGGCTTGTGCGCGATGGCCTATTCGAGCGAGCCGCGCAAAGGGCATCGCCGTCCTATTCGTTGACCGCTCGGGCGAATGAAGAGTTCGCGGCGGCTTTTGCTCGGGTCTACGACGGCAAAGGACGAGGCGATGGTGATGGGCTGGATTTGGTGATTTTGCCGCCGGCTGTAAAACGCGCCCGTGGCGATGCCGCCCTCGTCGCGGCCGGCTTCCAAGTGGTCGTCGCCGGGCTTTATGCGGCCCCTGAAGGTGTGGAGCCGCCGCTCATCCCTGGCGCCTTTGCACTCAAGGGCCAGCTAGGGCCTGAGACGGCCTATGCGCTTGGCACGGCCATTTGGGACATGGAGCGAACATGTGAGGCCTATAGGCGGTTCTCGCTTGCCTGTAGCCCGCTCGCTGCGGCTCTTGCCCGATCAAGTCCTCTGCCGGCGCAATCCTTCGCGCTCAGGCTTCTCACCGTCCATGCCTTTCGGCGCATTGTTGTGCGCGATCCCGGCCTGCCGTCCTGCTTCTGGCCTGCAGATCGGCCGGATCGCGCTGCAAGAGTTTTGATGAGTGATATCTATTCAAGCTTGATCGAAAGTTCGGAACTCTATCTCGGGAACGTGACGGGACCGGGCGAGCTGTTTCCTGTGGCGTCACCGCCCCTGGATCAGCGATTTTGCGGCGCAACATAGGTCGCGGCCGATTGTCTTACGAAAAATATGGCATATCAAAATTAGCGTAATATAATGGGCTGACCAGGTGGAGGACTCGCCGTGTACACCCAGTCTCTCAATGTGAAGGACGATGGTCCGGTCGTCGTTGATGCTGAACGCGAGGCTCGCTTTCAGGCGCGCATCGATAGGGATGAGAAGATTGAGCCGAATGACTGGATGCCGGAAAAGTATCGCCGGACCCTCGTTCGCCAGATTGCTCAACATGCCCATTCCGAGATTGTCGGCATGTTACCTGAGGGCAATTGGATCACGCGGGCGCCGAGCCTCAAGCGTAAGGCCGCGCTACTGGCCAAAGTGCAAGATGAGGGCGGCCACGGGCTTTACCTTTACTCCGCCGCAGAAACGCTCGGGGTGGCGCGCGAGGATTTGGTTGATCAACTTCTCAGCGGCAAGGCGAAATACTCGTCGATCTTCAACTATCCAACGCTCACTTGGGCCGATATCGGCATGATCGGCTGGCTGGTCGACGGGGCCGCGATCATGAACCAGATTCCCCTGTGTCGGACGAGCTATGGACCCTATGCTCGGGCTATGGTGCGCGTGTGCAAGGAGGAGAGCTTTCACCAGCGCCAGGGC
>JBAWYY010000108.1:0-8081 GCA_037143285.1 Alphaproteobacteria bacterium
ATGAGCACCCGCTTGTCCTGAAGCGAGCCCGCCCGCGACAGGGCATGGAGGACAACGGCAAAGGGTTCGGCAAAGGCTGCGTCATGGGCGCTGATGTCCGGCCCGACGCGGTGACATTGCCAGGCTTCCGCCACCAAGCGCTGACGAAATGCGCCTTGGATATGGGGCATGGGCATGGCGCTGCCGTAGAACCTCATGTTCAAGCAATGATTTTGCTGCCCTTTGAGACAATAGACGCAGGCATTGCAGGGGCGGCTGGGGGACACCGCGACGCGGTCGCCGATGGCGAGCGTCGACACGCCCTCCCCGAGCGCACGGATGGTTCCGGCGACTTCGTGGCCGAGGATCATCGGCTCACGAATGCGGATCGCACCGAAGCCACCGTGGTTGAAATAATGGAGATCGGAGCCGCAGATGCCGCCGGCTTCGATGGCGACGTCCACCTGGCCGGGACCGAGAGTTTCAACCTCGCGGTCTTCAAGCCTCAGATCGCCTTTGGCATGGATGACGACGGCTTTCATCTCAGGTCCCCCTCGGCTTTTATGTTCTTATGTTCAGAGCGATGTGGTGATGCCGCCGTCGACGTAGAGCGTGTGGCCGTTGACGAAGGACGAGGCGGGGCCGGCCAAGAAGACCGCCGCACCGATCAACTCGTCCACATTGCCCCAGCGCCCTGCCGGGGTGCGCTTCTCAAGCCAGGCTGAGAATTCCGGATTATCCACCAAGGCCTGATTGAGCGGGGTCTTGAAATAGCCGGGCGCAATGGCGTTCACCTGCAGGCCATGCTTAGCCCAATCGGTGCACATGCCGCGCGTCAGATTGCGAACGGCGCCCTTGGTCGCGGTATAGGGCGCAATCCCCGGCCGGGCCAATTCACTCTGCACGGAAGCGATATTGATGATCTTGCCGCACCCGCGCCCGATCATGTGCCGGGCGACCGCTTGGCCCACGTGAAAGACGCTCGACACATTGGTCGCAAGCAAGAGGTCCCATTTGTCGGCGGGAAAGTCTTCAAGGGCCGAGCGGAACTGCATGCCGGCATTGTTGACGAGGATATCGATCGCGCCGATCTCGCGTTCGATGCGATCAACGCCCGCATGAACATCTTTTGACGCCGTCACGTCGAATGCGGCTGTCGAGGCCTTAGCGCCGCCGTCGCGAAGCGCCTTTGCGGCAGCAGCGAGCTTGGCTTCATCGCGGCCGTTCAGGACGATTTCGGCGCCGTGGTCGGACAGGCCGCGGGCAATCGCAAGACCGATGCCTTGGGACGAACCGGTGATGAGGGCGCGAGTTCCGGAAAGGTCAAAAAGAGGGAATGACATCATAGGCCTTTCAATGCTTCGCCCAGGGTCTAGGCCGCCGGCAACATGGCCTCGGCCCGCATCGATTGGGCGACTTCATCCAGGAGCTCGTAGGACCGCAGGCGCGCCTTGTGATCGAAGATCGCCGCGGCAACCATCAGTTCATCCACGCCAGTGTCACGAATGAATTGCTCGAGGCCCCGTTTTACTGTTTCAGGCGAGCCGACGAAGGAGCATGCAAGCATGCGCTGGACCTGGATTTTCTCCGCATAGGTCCAGAAGCTCTCGATATCGTCTATGGGCGCCGGCAAATAGCCGCGCCGGCCACGCACCATGGCGGTCGCCCGCTGTTGGGCTGAGGTGAAGAGATACTCAGCTTCGAGGTCAGTGTCCGCGACGATCACATTCACGCCAGCCATAGCGTGGGACCGCGAGGACTGTGCCGAGGGCTTGAACCGCTCGCGATAGATCTGCAGCGCCGGCATCAGCGCATCGGGCGCGAAGTGCGAGGCAAAAGCATAGGGAAGCCCCAGCATGGCCGCGAGCTGCGAGCCATAGAGGCTGGAGCCCAAAATCCAAAGCGGCACGCGTGTGCCGTAACCCGGCACGGCGCGAACGGCCTGATCGGGCGCTGGGTCGTCCAGAAAAGCCTGAAGCTCCAGAACCTGATTGGGGAAGTCATCGGCCTCAGACGGATCGACACGAAGTGCGCGCATGGTCCGCTGATCGGTACCGGGCGCGCGGCCAAGGCCTAAATCGATACGCCCGGGGAAAAGCTCCTCCAAGGTGCCGAATTGCTCAGCAATCACCATGGGCGCGTGATTAGGCAGCATGATCCCACCCGCGCCCACACGGATCCGAGAAGTGGCGGCTGCCACTTGGCCGATGACAACCGAGGTCGCAGCGCTCGCAATGCCGACCATATTGTGATGTTCGGCAAGCCAATAGCGGGTGTAGCCGAGCTTATCGGCATGACGGGCGAGATCGATGCTGTTGCGCAGCGCATCGCCGGGCCTAAGCCCCTCGGGCACGGGGGCAAGGTCGAGGATTGAGAACTGGGTCATAGAGCCCCCTTATGCGCCGTCAGCCGGGAATGAACGAACAGGCACTATGACTAAGCGCCCTTTGGACTTGCGGCAACAGCCCCGGACAATGCTGGCGGCAAAGCGGTCCTGCCGTTTGGGCTGGTTGAGCCGCGCGCGCCCTTGGCGCTAGGCTCGGCCTAATTCGGAGGAAACACTCATGACCGGACTTCACTCCGGCGGCACCGTCGGCGCGATGATCATCTCCGCCGTGACCCGCTTTGCGGACCGTCCAGCCATTGCGGATGGGACGGTAAATTGGACCTATCGGGAACTGGGCGAGGCGATTGCGCGGTTTATCGCCGTCTTCCGCACCATCGGCCTGAAAAAGGGCGATGCGCTCTCGATCCTCTCGTCAAACCGGGCGGAGTCCTGGGCGGCCATTTCGGCAGCCATGGTCATGGGTCTGCGCTACACACCCTTGCATCCGCTTGCGGCTGAAGATGATCACGCCTTTATCATCGAAGATGCCGAGATCGACGCGCTGGTGGTCGAAGCTGGCAAATTTGCGCCCCGCGGTCTTGCCATTCGCGCCCGGGTTCCGGGCTTGAAGCACCTCCTGTCCTTTGGGGCGGTCGAAGGTGCGCGAGATATCTTGAGCGAGGCCGCGACCGTCGCGCCCGTGCCGCTCGTCGACGACGGCGAGACTGATGCGATTGGCTGGCTCGCCTATACCGGCGGCACCACCGGCCGCTCGAAGGGCGTGATGATCCCCCACCGTGCGATCACAACCATGACGGTGATCCTCTATGCCGACTGGGATTGGCCAAGCGACATTCGGTTTCTAGCGGCGACACCCATCAGCCATGCGGCGGGCGTTACCGTCTATCCCGTCATGCTGCGGGGCGGTTTCGTGCGCCTGATGCCGGGCTTCGATGCGGAAGCCTATTGCCGGATCGTCGAGGCCGAGCGCATCACCTGCACATTCCTCGTCCCAACCCTGATCTATGCCTTGATCGATGTCGCTGAGATCCGCGCTCGATACGACCTCACCTCGCTCGACATGATCGTCTATGGAGCGGCACCCATGTCGCCTGATCGACTCATCGAGGGCATGCGCGTCTTCGGGCGGATCTTCGTTCAGCTTTATGGGCAGACTGAAGCGCCCCAATGCATCACGTCCATGCGGAAAATCGACCATGATCCCCTCCGTCCGGAGCGTTTGGGCTCGTGCGGGCGCCCTAGTCCGCTGATCGACGTGAAACTGTTCGACGCGGATATGCGCGAGGTCGGCGTCGGCGAACCCGGTGAGATCTGCGTGCGCGGGACCCTCGTCATGGACGGCTATTGGAAGCGGCCCGAGGCAACAGCAGAAGCGTTCCGAGGCGGCTGGCTCCATACCGGCGATGTCGCCGTGAAAGATAGCGAGGGCTATCTGACCATCGTCGACCGCACGAAGGACATGATCATTTCAGGCGGCTTCAACATCTATCCGCGCGAGGTGGAGGATGCCTTGATGTCGCATACAAGTGTGGCCAGTGCCGCTGTGATCGGCATCCCCGACGACAAATGGGGCGAGGCCGTGAAGGCCTTCGTCGTTTTGAAGCCTGGAAGCAATGTCGATATCGCAGCGTTACAGGCCCATGTGAAGGAACGCCGGGGCGCGCCCTGGTCGCCGAAATCCATCGATATTGTTGAGGCTATTCCGGTCACAGGCCTCGGCAAGATCGATCGCAAAGTGCTCCGCGCGCCCTATTGGCAGGGCCGCACGCGGGGCGTGGCGTGACCTCTGCTTCACCCGTCGAGCCAGTCCTCTAAGGCCATGATCGAGGGCAGCACCACGTCTGCCGCTTCCGCAAAGCCCTCGGGAATGATCGGTCCGGTTTCGACGCCAACGGCGAGGACGCCGGCTGCGCGGGCAGCATGGAGATCGTGGAGGCTGTCGCCGATCATCGCGACGGCATGGGCCGGCAGGCCGGTGCGCTCGAGATAGGCGTGGATTTGCCCAGGTGCGGGCTTGCGGCCGAAGCCCGAGTCCCAGCCGACGACATAGTCGAGATGATGGTCGATGCCGAGCGCGCGGGCCTGGCTGCGGGCCCCCGCCTCTGAATCATTGGTGACGATGCCAAGTGCGAGGCCACGGCCTTTCAGCGCACTCAAAACGCCTGCGGGATCACCGATTGGCGACAGATGGACCAATCCCGCTTCGACGAAGCGGCGGTCCATCTCGTCGGTTACGTCCGTTGAGAAGGGACGGCCAAGCGCCTCAGCCCAAACAGGCCCATAATCGCCGGATGACCCCGCAACCAGAGGCGACGTCGGTTTGAAACGGCGCGAGGTCTCATCGTAGTGGCTGACAAGCATGAGCCGCTCAAGGGCCGCGCGGTCATCGCCCGCCATGGCGGTCATAACGTCATAAGCAGCCGGCCCCCACGTCGCATCGAAATCGACGAGCGTTCCGTCCTTGTCGAAGAGAAGTGCTCGGAGTGTCATCAATAACCGCCTTGATGGATTGAACCCGAGCCTCGTATGTCAGGCGCCTTTGGCGACCTCATCGGGGCGGACACGGCGAGCAACTGCATCGAGGACAGCGTTGACCATGCCCACCTCATCGCGGTCAACAAAGGCGTCAGCGACATCAAGATATTCCTTGATGATGACACGCGCAGGAATATCCGGCCGCTCGAACAGTTCAAAGGCCCCCGCGCGGAGCACCGCCCGCAACACGGCCTCAATCCGCTTTAGGGGCCAGCCATCGGCGAGCAAGCGGTCGATTGCGACATCGATGCGGCCCTGTTCGCGCATGACGCCCTGGACGAGATCGCGGAAAAACTGGGAATCGGCGGGCAAATAGGTATCGCCCTCCACTTCTTTGCCCATCCAAAAGGCTTCGAAAGCACCGATCACCTCGGCAATATCGGTTTGGGCTACATCCATTTGATAGAGCGCCTGAACCGCCGCTAGGCGCGCGGTCCCTCGCTTATTGGCCTGTTTCGGGGCGACCGCCGGTTTGGCCGTGGGCTCGGCCATTACCGCGCCTCCGCAGCGCGCTTTAAGCGGATCATAGCGAGACAAGCTGCGGCAGCGCCACCGCCCTTGTCGAGATCATCGCGCTTGGCGCGCGCCCAGGCCTGGGCTTCATTCTCAACGGTCAGAATGCCATTGCCGAGCGGGAATTTGCGGGATACCGCGAGATCCATCAGCGCCCGCGAGCTTTCGCCAGCCACAATGTCATAATGGGTGGTTTCGCCGCGGATCACGGTGCCGAGCGCAACGGCCCCATCGATCACGCGACCGTGGCTCGCAGCGCCATCCACGAGCATGGCGATCGCTGCTGGGATTTCCAAGGCGCCTGGGACGGTGTGGACCTCATAGGTCGCACCAGCAGCCTGAAGGGCAGCCTTCGCCCCATCAAGCAGCGCATCGGCGATGGCGCCATAAAAGCGCGCTTCGACAATGACCACATGGGCGTGGGTCGTGGGGATAGAGTGAGGGCTCGAACTTTGGGTCGACACCGGCGGCTCGCAATGGATGGGATCGGAGGGGGGTCAGTACCCCAGCGCTTTGGCCTCGGCAAGGCGTGCGGCATAACGGGCCATCATGTCGACTTCGAGATTGACCTGCGTTCCCGGACCCGACTGGCCCCAGGTGGTGACCATGAGGGTATGCGGGATCAAGGTCACCTTGAAGGTATCAGCGTCCACGCCATTGACGGTGAGCGACGTGCCATCGAGGGCAACCGACCCCTTCTCAGCAATGAACTTGGCGATTGATTTGGGCGCGCGAAAGGTAAACCACGCGGTACCATCGCGGTCTTCGCGCGCGATGATCTCGGCAACGCCGTCCACATGGCCGGTCACGATATGACCGCCAAGCTCATCTCCCATCCGCAGCGAGCGCTCCAGATTGACCTTGGTGCCGGCAGTCCAAGAGCCAAGCGTCGTTCGCGCGAGTGTTTCGCCTGACGCATCAACCGAGAAGACCGTGCGCGCCCCGTCCTGCGCCAAGCTCGTGACCGTCAAGCAAATGCCCATATGGCAGATGGAGGCACCAAGCGCGATGGAGCTCTCGGGATAGCTGCACCCGATCGTCAGCCGCTTGGCGCTGCCGAGATCCTCAACCGTCAAGACTTCGCCGACGTCCGTGATGATGCCTGTGAACATGGCTCAAACCTTTCGGTAGATGGTGCGGTTCTCCGCGCCAAAGAGGGTGGTATCGACTGCCGTAAAGCGGTGGAGGGGAAGCGGATTTGGGAAGGCGGGACGCCCGGCACCAAGTGTGATCGGCGCGCGGAAGATTACGACCTCGTCGATCAAATCGGCATCAAGCATCGAACCCGCAAGGGTCGGGCCGCCCTCAATCATCAACCGTGTGATGCCTTGTGTGGCTAAGAGACGTAGGCCGTCGCCGATGTTAAGCCGCCCGCTAGGCAGCCGTTCGACCCGCCAGACAGTAACGCCAGCGGCGCGTAAGGACGCTTCACTTGCGCCAGGCGCATCGGTGGCGGCAATGACCGTGGTCGGGACTTCTTGAGCGGTTGTGACAACGTTAGCCGTCAGCGGCGTCCGCAGATCGGGGTCGATCACCACGCGCGATGGCGAGCGCGAGGCAAGGCCCGGGAGCCTGCAGGTGAGTGCTGGATCATCGGCGATCACGGTGCCGATACCGACCATGATGGCATCGGCCTCCGCCCGCATCATGTGCACGCGATCATTGGCCCGAGGTCCCGTGATCGCCATTCGCGCCCCGCTGGCAGGCCCGACAAAACCGTCCTCGGTCAGCGCAAGTTTCAACTGAGTGAACGGCCGGCCTAGCTGGATGCGAGCAAAATGACCGCGATGATCGAGGCCCGCTTCGGCCTCATCCAAACCTACGGCCACGCCCAGACCATAGGAGGTCAGCATCGCGAAGCCTCGACCGCGAACGCGAGGGTCGGGGTCACCGATAGCGCAGATGACGCGGGCGACACCCGCGCGGGCGAGCGCATCGACGCAGGGCCCGGTGCGGCCATAGTGCGAGCAGGGTTCAAGCGCGACATAGGCGGTCGCGCCGCGCGCCCGCTCACCGGCATGGGCAAGCGCTGTCGTTTCGCCGTGCGGACGTCCGCCCGGCTGTGTGACACCGCGACCGACGATCACGCCATCTTTCACTAACACGCAGCCCACCGAGGGGTTTGGTGCGACACGGCCTAAATTGCGCCGGCCGAGGCGGAGCGCATGGGCCATATGGGCCCGATCAGCATCGGTAAATTGCTGCTGCGCCATCAGGCGCTACCGGGTTTTCAGGCCGGGCTCGTCCTGGCCCATCTCGCCGATAAGCTGTTCGAAGTCGCGGGCCTCACGGAAATTGCGATAGACCGAAGCAAATCGGACATAGGCCACTTCGTCCAGGGCTTTGAGTGCTTCCATCACGATCCGGCCGATATTCTCCGCCGGGATATCGGCTTCTCCTGCTGCCTCAAGCTGGCGCACAATGCCCGAGACTAGGCGCTCGACACGGTCGGGATCGACAGGTCGCTTTCTCAGCGCGATCTGGATTGAGCGCATGAGCTTGTCGCGGTCAAACGGCACCCGCTTGCCGGAGCGCTTGACGACCGAGAGTTCTCGCAATTGTACGCGTTCAAATGTCGTGAAGCGGCCACCGCATTCTGGACAGACTCGCCGACGCCGGATGGCAGAGCCGTCCTCAGTGGGGCGGGAATCTTTCACCTGGGTGTCAGCGAATCCGCAGAAGGGACAGCGCAACGGGGCGACCCTCC
>JBAWYY010000109.1:0-8071 GCA_037143285.1 Alphaproteobacteria bacterium
TCGCGACATCGATCCAGGCCTGCGGCACGGCCACCACCACATCGGCGCGCGAAAATCCAAGCGGCGTCACAGACACCAGCTTTTCCGCAACATCGGCGACGGCCTCGTGCATGAGGTCGAGGCCGGTCAGTCCAAGATGGGCTGAGCCCGTCACCAATTCGCGCGCAATCTCGCTCGCCGAGAGGAAGGCGACTTCCACATCAGGCAGACCAGCGATGGCACCGCGATAGTCTCGCGCGCCGCGCGACTTGATCGGCTTTAGTCCTGCCCGTTCCAGAAAAGGTTCGGCGCTTTCCAGGATACGGCCCTTAGAGGGAATGGCGAGGACTAGGCTCATGAGGCACCGCCATTCGAGGCCTTGCCGCTTTGGGCAAGCCGCTCCACCCAGAACGCGCATCCGACCGCGGGCACGGGCCCGGCAAGCCCAAGCTTTGCGGCCAGCATGTCGGTCAGCCGATCATAACGCCCGCCGCCAACGAGGGGCGCCTCAGCGTCACTCGTCGCGTCATGAATCTCAAAGACGAGGCCGGTGTAATAATCGACGTCGCGGCCGAAACCCGTGGAAAAACTGACGGCATTGAGATCGATACCGCGGGCGGCGAGAAGCGCATTGCGCGCTTCCAATGCCGCTAAGGGCTCGGCCAGATCAAGGCCTGCTCCCTTGGTAATGGCCCGTAAGCTGTCTAGCGCTTCGATCGGATTGCCGGACACGGCCAGAACCTTCTCGATGACCTCGACCTTCTCGGGCGTCAGGCCGGACGAGCCAAGGGTCGCCTGTTCGAGAAATCGTTCGGCGATATCGCCGGTGCTGCGTCCCCCAACCGTGCTGATCCCAGCGATAGACAGGAGATCGGCAACGAGCGCCCGCGCCGCGGCCTTATCGGCACCCTCCAGCGCTGCAACAAGACCCGAATAGGTGGGCGCGCCGGCAACCGAGGCCTTCAGGGCATCGAGGTCAGCGGCCAACATCCCGCTGCGCCGAAAATCCTTGGTCAGCCGCCGACGCCAGACCGGCGGCAGCCCTAGCGCTGGCAACAATTTCAGAACGATCGCGAGATCACCCATCACCAGCCGCAGGGGCTTCTTCACGAGAGCGCGTGTCGCCTCAAGCGCGAGTGCGACCACTTCAGCGTCAGCGGCCTCTCGGTCCGTGCGCCCAAGCGACTCAACGCCTGCTTGAACAAACTCCCCGGAACCGCTCGGACCCTGGCGGAACACAGGCCCGCAATAGGAATAGGCGCCCGCCTTCGACATCGACGGGCCGGTCAAATGGGCATGGGCGACGGGGATCGTGTAATCCGGACGCAAACACAGTTCAGTCCCGTCCGCATCCGCTGTGACGAACATCCGCCGTGCAATCTGCTCGCCGACGAGATCGCGCACGAGATCGGCCGCGATGAGAAGCGGCGGCTCAATTCGCGCGAAGCCTGCTTCAGCAAGCAAAGCGACGAGGTCACGTTCCAAGGCGGTGGTGGCGGGCATGGCAATTGGGTCTCGCGTGGCGCCGCTTTAGCGGCTTGACGCGCGAAGGGCAATCGAGAGCCGCTGAGAAGCTTTTATCATGGTGCAGCGAAAGGCTTAAAAGCCACCATAAGCCGCGCGTAGACCTCACGCTTATAGCTCACCACCTGATCGGCGACGCGCTCCAATCGCTCCCATCGCCAAGCATCAAATTCCGGCTCCATGCCAGGTTCCGCATGGGACAGGTCGATTTCACTCTCATCGCCTTCAAAGCGATAGGCGAACCATGTCTGGCTTTGCCCGGCGAACCGATCAAGCCTGTGCGCCGGCCCTCGGTAGGCAGGCCACAAATAGATGAGCGGCTCGGTGAGTTGCGAAAGCAGCGTGACATGGGTCACGCCGGTTTCTTCGGCGAGTTCACGGCGAGCAGCGGCCTCCAAGTCCTCATTTTCATCGACGCCGCCTTGCGCCATTTGCCACTCAAATCCCGGCTCGATCACTTCTGGGCCGTCGTCTCCCGTGCGCCGGGCCATGAAAACCAGCCCCCGCTGATTGAAGAGCAAAATCCCCACATTCGGCCGTAAAATTCGGTTATTTTGTCGCATTAGGCATCTTCCGAATGTTTCCGTAAAATTGAAATGCTCGTTTTAGTGGTCTTAGCAAGCTGTAATGCATTCTATCGCATGGGAGTTCTGAACTGTATGGCACGCCCTCTGGCCGTTAAGCGGCATGATCGAATTATCGACGCGATCACGACGACAGGATCAGTCAGCGTCGCCGACCTTGCCGATGATTTGAACGTATCTCGTGAGACGATTCGGCGTGATTTGAAGATGCTCGCAAGCCGCGGGCAATTGGATATCGTGCATGGCGGGGCGACGAGGCGCTTGGCGCAGGAGCCAGCACTGTCCAAGCGCATGACAGAAAATGCCGATGGCAAATCCCAGATTGGCCGAACCGCCGCCTCGCTCGTTGAGGACGGCATGGTCGTCTTGCTGGATTCAGGCACGACCGCCCAAGCCGTTGCCGAAGCCTTGGTTGGCCATCTCGATTTGACCATCATCACCAACGCCCTTTCGAGCGCGGTCATTCTCTCGCGGGTAAAGGGCTTTAAGGTCGTGATGCTGGGCGGTGAGGTCGATCCGATCGATGAGGGAACGGTTGGCATCGACACAATGGACATGCTCCGCAACTACCGCGTCGATATCGCTTTCGTCGCTTGCGGTGGCGTGAGTGAAGATGGCCAGCCGACGGACTATACCCGGCTGTGGGCCGAACAGCGGCGGCGCATGGTGGCGGCGGCAAAGAAGACCTTCTTCATCGCTGACGCTGAGAAATTCGGGCGGGAAACGCCCATCCGCATCGATGCCATGGACGGCGCTGCCGGCATCATTGTCGATGATATGCCGTCGCCGACGCTTGCTGCTCAAATCCAAGCGCGCGGCCTTGAAGTGGTGATTGGCCGATAACGGCCAATCACCGTCCACATTTCCGATCGATCAGTTACGCGGCGCGGCCTTGCCGTCATAACGGCGGGTCCATTCAGCCAGAATGCGCTCGCGGTTCTCGGCCATCCAGCCGAAATCGTTCCGGATCATCCGGGCCTCGGCATTGGCCGGATAGTTAGGAGGCGCTGCCGTAATTCCCGGCAGTGCGACAATGGCATAGTAGCGGGAATAGAGCTGGTTTGCCCGCTGGCCTGCAGCCCAATCGGCCACCCGCTTCGCGGCCGCTAGCTGCGCCGCCGGACGCCCGCGCACAATGGCATAGGCTTCCATATCCCAGCCTGTCCCCTCCTGCGGCACAACCACGTCGATGGGGGCGCCTTGCGTTTTCTCACGCGCCGCCCGCATGTCGAAGGAGAGACCGATCATTCGTTCGCCACGAGCGGCCTGAACGCAGGGTGCGCTGCCTGAGTGGGTATAGACGGCGATGTTCTGATGCAGGCCGTCCATGAAGCGCCAGCCGGCCTCTTCACCCATCTGCTGGAGCCAGCCGGCCACCATGAGATAGCCCGTGCCGGATGAAGCGGGATGCGGCATGACGATGCGGTTCTGATAGGCGGGCTTGGTCAAATCGGCCCAGCTCTGCGGGACAGGCGCACTCGCCTTGCCGGCCTCAACGGTGTTGAAGCACATGACGGCCAAGAAGGCGTCCATGCCGGTCCAGCTATAGGGGGCGACCGTGTCCCGGAAGGCGGGCTTCAAAGCCGCAGCGCCTGCGGGCTCATAGGCTTCCAAAAGGTTCTGCTTCTCGAACAGAAGGAGGCTCGAGGCCGCAAGGCCGTAAACAAGATCGGCGCGCGGATTTTCGCGCTCGGCCAGAAAGCGAGCGGTGATCACGCCGGTGGAATCACGCACCCAAACCACCTCGACATCGGGCACATCGGTTTCGATCGCGCTTTTGAACGGCGCAAGCTGATCATTTTCGAGTGCAGTATAGATGGTCACGCGCGTGCGCTGTTGAGCGGACGCCTCCAACATAAAGCCGGGCGCGAGAACAAGCGCGAGCGCAGCCGCCGCACCCAAAATCCTTGATCGAAGCGTCATGTCTCAGTCCTCTTTTGTCGAGCCGCGCTGACCCACATCACATCGTCATGACGCAACGTTGACAAGGGGCGAAGCGCGGCAAAACGCAAAACTTGTCAGAGGATCAGGATCGCTCGGATGTCATTGACATTGGTGTGGGTCGGCCCCGTGGTCACCAGAACATCAAGGCTCGCGAAAAAGCTGAAGGCATCATGGGCATCGAGATGAGCGCGGGCCGAAAGCCCGGCCGCGTGGGCGCGGGCGCTGAGATCAGGTCCGAAGATCGCACCCGCATTTTTCTCGACGCCATCAATCCCATCGGTGTCGATAGCAATCGCATGGACGCGGGCGCGATGTTCGGGCGCGAAGGCTTCAATCGCGACATGGAGAGCAAGCGCAAATTCGGCGTTGCGCCCGCCGCGTCCCGTTGTGCCCGGCGGCAAGGTCACTGTGGTCTCGCCGCCAGACAAAATCACCACAGGCGGCTTCACAGGAAGCCCGTGTTCGAGGATCGAACGGGCGAGCGCCGCGTGGACCCTGGCAACCTCGCGCGCTTCACCTTCAATGGTGTCGCCCAGCACGAGAGAGGGCAGCCCTGCCGCTTTTGCCGTCTCTGCTGCGGCACGCAGACTTTCGATCGGGCGGGCGATGAGGCGAAAGTCAACGCCTTGAGCGAAGGCCGGATGATCAGGCTTTACGCTCTCACAGGCGGGATTGAGGAGCCAGTCGGACACCGCCTTGGGCAACACCATGGCGTGACGCGCGATGATGGCACGGGCGTCCGCCGCCGTCGTGGTATCGGGGACGGTCGGCCCAGAGGCAATGACTGCGGGGTCGTCACCGGGCACGTCGGAGATCGCAAGGGTCACCACACGTGCGGGGAAAGCTGCCGCTGCCAAACGGCCACCCGCGATGGCCGAGACATGCTTCCGAACGCAATTCATAGCCGTGATATCTGCGCCAGACGCGAGCAATGCTGAATTGACGGCTTTGAGATCGTCGAGCGTCAATGGGCCTGCTGGCGCTGTTAGCAGGGCCGAGCCGCCGCCCGATATCAAGGCGACAACGAGATCGTCGGGCCCAAGCCCATCAACTGCCGCAAGGATCGCGCGCGCGGCTGTAACACCTGCTTCATCCGGCACGGGATGGGCTGCTTCAAGCACCTTAATACGAGCGGTTGGCACCGCATGGCCGTAGCGGGTCACCACGACACCGGTGAGCGGCGCCGGCCAAACTTTCTCAAAAGCTGCCGCCATTGAGGCCGCTGCCTTACCCGCGCCGACAACAACGGTCCGTCCCGTCGGGATCAGCGGCAGGTGAGCGGCAATGCGATCGGGAAGTGCTGCAGCAATCGCGGCATGGGCGATCTTGAGCAGGATCGCGCTTGGTTCAGCGGACAAGGCCATTGGCCAATCGATGCGAGAGGGGGGTCGGGCGTGACCCTTGCGGTCACGCCCGCCTCATGATCGTCAGTTCGATGCCGTCACACCAGCGGCCTTGATGACCGGGGTCCACTTGGCAATCTCGGCCTCAATGAAACGCTGCAGACCAGCGGGCGATGCCTGCTCATCGGTCGGCAGGTCGGCGCCGAGTTCGGCAAGACGTCCACGCACACCGGCGTCAGCAAGCGCGGCCTTGAGGGCAACGTTCAAGCGCTCAACGATCGGGGCCGGGGTCCCCTTCGGAGCCAACATCGCATTCCAGACCACCACCTGATAGGCGGGAAGGCCAGCTTCGGCCGTGGTCGGGATATTCGGCAGGGCCGCATTGCGGGTCGCCTGTGCCACCGCAAAGGCCTTGATGGTGCCGGCGCGAACCTGGGGGGCGACATTGACCACTTGGTCGCAGAGATAATCGACCTGACCGGCGACAAGATCATTCATGGCCGGGCCAGTGCCGCGATAGGGCACGGTCTGCGGATTGACGCCGACGATCGAGTTGAACAGCAAGCAAGTGGTGTGGCTCACCGAACCAATGCCTGCATGGGCGTTGTTGGCGGTCTTTTCGTTCGCCTTCAGCCAGGTGATGAACTCAGCGAGCGTTGTTGCCGGCAGCGCGTTCTTCGCGGTGACATAGATCGAGTTGGTGTTGACCAGACCGATCGGCGCGAAGTCAGAAGCCGGATTGTAGCGCAGGTTCGGATAGAGAGCGACCGAGGCAGCGTGGGTGCCGGTGTGGCCGATCATGATCGTTTGACCGTCGGGCGCCGCGCCCGTCAGTCGCGTTGAGCCCGTGGTGCAGCCGGCGCCTGCAATGTTCTCGACGATCACCGGCTGGCCGAGGCTGCGGCTCATGTGCTCCGAGACGATGCGCGCGACGACGTCGGTCGGGCCGCCCGCAGCGAAGGGGATGATCATCGTGATCGGACGCGAAGGATAGGTTTGCGCCATGACGGGGGACGCTGCCACAACGCTGAAAGCAGCGGCGGCGACAAGAATGCGACGGTCGAATAGCGAGGCCATATAAACTCCCTGGGGTTGCTTTCGGTATCTTATGTGGATCCCGTTCAGCTGATGTGTAGGGCGTTATCTCATTTAGAGGCAGCGGGGAACCGTTTTCCTGGCTTCCGACGCCCCTTGGCCTTGGTTATGTTGTCGCGATGATCACAGAAATCCCTGTCACAGATCGGTTCTTCCCGGGCTTCCGGATGTGCGATGTCGCAACAAGCGGCACCACCATCCGGCTGCGAACCGGAGGACAAGGTCCGGCCCTCCTCCTGCTGCACGGCTATCCGCAAACCCATGTGCTCTGGCACAAGATCGCACCGCGCTTGAGTGAACGCTTCACGGTCGTGGCTGCGGATCTGCGCGGCTATGGCGCCTCAGGTAAGCCTGCCACCGATGCGACGCACTCGCCCTATTCAAAACGCGCCATGGCTCTGGATATGGCCGAGGTGATGACGACGCTGGGCCATGACCAGTTTTTTGTCGGCGCCCATGATCGTGGCGCCAGAGTTGCCCATCGGCTGGGTCTCGATCACGCGGCACGGGTTCGCAAAATTGCGACACTGGATATCGCGCCGACGCGAGAGATGTACAAAAACACTACCGACGCCTTTGCGCGCGCCTATTGGCACTGGTTCTTTCTCATCACCCCCGCTCCATTCCCGGAAAGAATGATCGGCGCCGATCCCGATGCCTACTGGCTGAAAAAATGCGGCGCGGGATCGGCGGGGCTCACGCCATTTTCGGCTGAGGCGTTGGATCATTATCTCCAGGCTTTCCGCGACCCCGCGACCATTCATGCGAGCTGCGAGGATTACCGTGCCGGCGCGACCATCGATATCGCCCATGACGATGCCGATGGGGCGAAGAAACTCGACTGCCCTTTGCTGGCGCTGTGGGGCGAAAACGGCATCATCGGGAAATGCTTTGATCCGCTGGCGCTGTGGCGCGAAAGAGCAAGCCAAGTCTCCGGCTACGCTCTCCCCGGCGGGCATTATCTCGCCGAAGAAGTCCCAGAACTCGTAGCAAAGGCCTTCGAAGACTTTTTCGTTTAAGGGCTTTGCAACGCGGCTCAGGGTCCCTCAATCAGCCCCGGGTGGCCACCGCAACTGCGGCGCCCGCCATCACTGCACCCGTCCCGCGATTGACCAAACGCATCGCCTTCGGGCTTGCCACAAAGCGGCGCGCGCGATCGGCCGCAAGCGCATAGGTCCACATGGCAACCGACAGTACGAGGACGATCAGGATCGAGATTTCAACGGCGACCAGTGCTGTCATCTGAGGGAGATCGACGATCAGAGGCAGGATCGACACGAAAAAGACCATGACCTTGGGGTTTCCAAGGGTCAGCGCGAGACCACCTGCGAAAAGGCGCATACCTTCACCGGTTGCTTGCGGCGGAACGCTCGGCGCCGTCGCAGGCGCCGTCCATAATTTATACGCGAGATAAAGGAGATAGGCGGCACCTGCATATTTGATCGCGAGAAACAGGAGGTGGAAGTTCTGCGCGATCGCGGCAAGGCCGAGGGCCACCAGGGCGAACCATACGAGATCCCCGACCACAATGCCCCAAATGAAGGGGGCCGTGCGGCCAAGGCCCGAGCTCAAAACGCGCGCGATGACAGCAGCAACCGCAGG
>JBAWYY010000110.1:0-8047 GCA_037143285.1 Alphaproteobacteria bacterium
TTTGGAACCGGGCACGCTCGCTCGCCAAGGCTTGAGCGAGACCGAGTATCGGCGTGGCACTGGCGTTGACGAACCCGTCCATCGCGCGCTCGTTCAGGTCTATGTGATGCCGGGCGGCTTTCGGCTTCTGGTCGGTCGCGACCTCGAAGATCGAGACCGTGTCCGCCAAATCTTTGGGCGCGGCTTTCGGCTTTCCCTGCTTGTGGCCCTGATCCTTGCGGTCATCGGCGCTTATTTCGTGACGAGGCGCGTGCTGGCACGCGTCGACGCCATGACCGCCACGTCCCAACGGATCATGACGGGCGATTTGACCGGCCGCCTGCCAGTTGCCGGCACCAATGACGAACTCGACCGCCTGGCGGAGAGCGTCAATACCATGCTCGGACGAATCGAAGGCTTGATGAACGGGCTGAAAGAAGTCTCGGACAACATCGCCCACGATCTGAAAACGCCGCTGACCCGCCTGCGCAATCGCGCTGATGATGCCCTTCGCTCGGCAACCGGCGATGAGGCCCATAAGGCCGCGCTCACCTCCATCATCGAAGAGTCTGACGGACTCATCCGCACCTTCAATGCGCTTCTCATGATCGCGCGTGCCGAAGCAGGCGGCCAACGCGCGGCCATGGGTCCCATTGATCTCGGCGATATCGCAAGCGGCATCGGCGAACTCTATGAACCCCTCGCGGAAGAAGCCGGCATCACTCTCACTTTGTCCGTGAAGCCCGTTACCGTTCAGGGCAATCGGGAACTTCTCTCGCAGGTGGTGGCTAATCTCGTCGACAACGCCATCAAACATGGCCATGTCGAGGGTGCACCGGGCACCGTGGAAGTGGCTGTGAGCGAAGCTGCAGGCGAGGCGATCATCTCGGTGGCCGATCAAGGCCCTGGCATTCCTGAGGCCGATCGCGGCCGGGTCCTGGATCGATTTGTCCGGCTGGAGGCAAGCCGCACGCGGCCGGGCTCGGGCCTTGGTTTGTCGCTCGCCGCAGCCGTTGCCAAGCTTCATGGCGGCTCGCTGATGCTTCAGGACAATGGGCCGGGCTTGCGCGCCGTGCTACGACTGCCGCTCGGCAACGGGAGCGGTGATGGGATCGGATTTGGCACGATCAGCGGCTGAGACGGCAAGCCTTGCGGCGCGTCTTAGCGCGGGTCCTTTGATGCCCTCTCGCAAATCCGCCAAGAGCGAAGTGGCCCGGTTTCTCAACGAGATCGACGACGAGCCAGTCCGCGAGCGTCTCGTTACATCGTTATCATCCCGAGCTGCGGAAAGCCTGTTCGGCGCGCTCTTGATCCATTCGCCGTTCCTCGCAGGTCTTGCTCGTCTTGAGCCTGATCACGTCGCTTTGACTTTGGAGAGTGCACCGGGCGAGCGGTTTGCCGCGCTGATCGAGGATCTGAGGCAAGCCTGCGCGTTGGCCCCGGACGATGACACCGTGAGTACGGCGATCCGGCAGTTTCGCCGCCGCGTCGCCTTTCTGGTCGCCGTCTGCGACATGGGCGGCGTCTGGTCGCTTGCCGAGGTTACCGCAACCCTCACTCAAACCGCCGACCTGTCCATTCGCATGGCGCTTGGCTTCATCCTGCGCGATCTCGCGGATCAGGGGACCCTGAAGCCCGCCGACCGTACTCAGCCCGAACTCGGCTGCGGCTATGTTGTCCTCGCCATGGGCAAGCATGGCGCCCATGAGCTCAACTATTCCAGCGACATCGATCTCATCGTTCTTTTCGATGCAGATAAGGCGCCCCTCAAATCAGGCCGCGAACCGCAAAGCATCTTCGTTCGCGTGACCCAACGCCTCGTGCGGCTTCTGCAGGAACGCACGGCGGAAGGCTACGGCTATCGGGTCGATTTGCGGCTACGCCCCGACCCCGGCGCCACACCCATCGCCATCGCGATCCCCTCGGCGGTCCACTACTACGAAACCATCGGCCAGACCTGGGAGCGCTCGGCCTATATCAAGGCGCGGCCCTGTGCCGGCGATATCGCGCTCGGCGAGGCCTTCCTGCGCGAAATTGCTCCCTTCGTTTGGCGGAAGTATCTCGACTACGCTGCGGTCGCCGACGTCCACGCGATGAAGCGGCAAATTCATGCCTTTCGCGGCCATGAGATGCTGGCAGTCGAGGGCCACAATATCAAACTCGGGCGTGGCGGCATTCGCGAGATTGAGTTCTTCGTCCAGACGCAGCAGCTGATTGCCGGCGGGCGTAATGCAGCCCTTCGTGTGCGCGACACTCTCGGTGGCCTTGATCTCTTGGTGAGCGGTGGCTGGGTGACCGCTGATCTTCGCGATAAGCTTGTCGCCGCCTATGAGTTCCTGCGCGGGGTCGAACACCGCCTTCAGATGATCGCGGATGAGCAAACGCACACGTTGCCGGCAACCGAGCAAGCGACAGAGTTCTTCGCGCGGTTTTTAGGCTTCAAGTCGCGTGCGGCCTTCGCGTCCGTCCTCACCGCGCATTTGAGCATCGTTGAAGCGGCCTATGCCCTCCTTTTCGAGAAACTGCCGCCGCTCTCAAGCGCAAAAGGCGGGCTCGATCTCATCACCGATCCGCCCAAGTCCTCCACCCTCGCGCTCCTCGGCGACCTCGGCTTCAAGGAGCCTAAGGCAGCCGTTGCAACGGTCCAAAGCTGGCAGAAACTGGTTCGTGGTGGCCTACGCGCTCGCGAGGGCCGCGACCGCGCTGCAGAGCTTGCCCCCGCGCTCCTAGAAGCGCTCGGTCGCACGGGCGATGCCGATCACGGCCTCATCGCCTTTGACCGCTTGGTCACTCGACACAAGCAACCGATCGAACTCCTCACCCTGCTGCGCGCTCATCCGGGCCTTCTCGAACTCCTCGCCCAGGTGCTTGGCCTCGCCCCCCGCCTCGCTGATCTCATCAGCCGCCGTGCCCACGTCTTTGACGCTCTCCTGGAGCCGGCCTTCTTTGGCGATTCCCCCAGTGAAACAATACTGTCGGACGCACTCGGCCGGAGCCTGGCGCTTGCCCGCGACGCCGAGGACGTGCTCGACCGCGTTCGCATCTTCGGCCAGGAGCAACTGTTCCTCGCAGGCGTCAGGGTGCTCGCCGGAACCCTATCGGCCGATGTGGCGGGTCAAGCCTTTGCCCGCCTTGCCGATGTCATCGTGCGTCGTCTGCATCGATGGACCGAGACCACGATCACGGCCGCCCATGGCCGCATGCCGGCGATGCGAACGGCGGTGGTCGCACTCGGCAAACTCGGCGGACGCGAGATGACGGCGGGCTCCGACCTCGATCTCCTGCTCCTCTATGATCACGATCCGGAGCTCACGACATCCGATGGTCCGCGCCCACTCACCGGCGCCCATTACTTCTCCCGCTATACCCAGCGCCTGATCTCGGCGCTCACCGCACCGACCAGCGAGGGCATGCTCTATGAGGCCGATTTGAGGCTTCGTCCCTCTGGGCGATCAGGACCCGTTGCGACCCATATCGATGGGTTCGTCGATTATCACCGCACCGAATCCTGGACCTGGGAACATATGGCCCTCACCCGTGCGCGGGTGGTCTCGGCAAGCGACGGCTTCTCAACCCGCATCGATGCCGCCATTCGCGGCATTCTGACCCAGAAGCGGGATCGCGCTCAAACCATCGCTGATGTCGTCGATATGCGCCGCGCGATTGCCGACGATAAGGGTGATGATGATCGCTGGAACCTCAAATATGCCCGCGGTGGTCTGGTCGATCTCGAATTTATCGCCCAGGCGACCCAGCTCATTCACGCGGCAAACTCTCCCTCAATTCTCGACACCAACACTGCACGGGTCATCGAGAACGCGGCGACGCTTGAACTGATCGATAAGGCCGATGTGGATGTTCTCCGCCGCGCCTATCGTCTTCAGCACGATCTCACCCAGATCCTGCGGCTTTGTCTCGTTGACCGCTTTGACGCAAAGACGGCGCGTCCCGCCCTCAAGCAATTGCTGGCGCGCGCCGGCGAGCTTCCCGACTTTGCGACCCTTGATGCCGATCTGATCGAAGCGCAGCGCGCAGTCAGGAAGGTCTTTGAGAAGCGGCTCGGCAAACTCTAAGGCGCGCCGTTTTAGGCTTGCTCAATCAGGCAGCGGCCGAAACTTGCAGGTCGTTGTGTTCGGGTAAGCGAATGAACACCGTCGTGCCGCGCCCTTCCGCCGAGCGAATACGCAGCGAGCCGCCATGGAGCTCGGCCAGCGACTTGGCAATCGCAAGTCCGAGACCCGAGCCCTTATTCGCTCGAGACAGGGCGTTATCGACCTGTTCGAACGGGCGACCAAGCTGATGAAGCGCTGCGCGCGGAATACCGACGCCAGAATCTTCGATCGCGATGAGGATGTGCCCCCGGTTCTTGCGGGCCTTGATCGATATTGTCCCGCCCGGTGGGGTAAATTTCACAGCATTGGACAGAAGGTTCAGTGCAATCTGCTTGATCGCGCGACGATCGGCGAAAAGCGAAAGGCCGTCAGGCACGGCAGAATTGACGTGGATATTGCGGTCTGAGGCCATTTTGGCGATCACGCGCAACGCCTCGTCCAGGGTCTCGTCCAGGCGGATAGTCTCCGGCGAGATGCGTAGACGGCCGGCCTCAATCTTGGACATATCGAGAATGTCGTCGATGACGGTGAGCAAAAACCGACCGCTGTCATGGATATCCCGGGCATATTCCACATAGCGCGGCACGCCGAGCGGGCCGAAATGGCCGTCCTTCAGGATTTCCGAGAACCCAATGACGGCATTGAGCGGCGTGCGTAGCTCATGGCTCATATTGGCCAGAAATTCCGATTTTGCGCGATTGGCTTCCTCAGCGCGGTTCTTCTGTTCGCTATATTTCTCAGCCAGTTCGGCGAGCTGCTGCGTCTGCATTTCCAGCGCATATTGGCTGCGCCGCAGGTCTTCGACGGTCGCTTTCAGGCGCTGTTGGCTGGCGAGCAGCTCGCTCTCATGGCGTTTCAGCGTGGTAATGTCAGTGCCGACCGAAACGAACCCCCCACAATCCGTGCGCCGTTCGCTGATCTGAAGCCAGCGGCTATCGGCCAAGCGAACCTCCAGGGTTCTCGAGCCCTCGGGCGTCTCCGGCTCGACAATCCGGCCCTCCATCACCTTCGGGCCGGTCCCCCGCGCAAGCGCTTCGTGATAGCAGCGCCCCGGGATGGCATCGGACTCAGTCAGGCCGTTCAACTGGCGGAACTTGGTGTTTGAGACCACGATCCGCTCTTCGTCGTCGCAGACAACAAAGGCTTCCGAGATGATCTCGATGGCCTCGCGGATGCGCTTATCCGCCGCATCGGATTTTTCTGTCTGAAGGATCTGGTCGGTGACATCGACCGCAATGCCAACAACACGCAGCGTATCTGCACTTTCGTCGGCGAGGCGCTTACCGCTGACGTTCAACCAGATCCAATGCCCCTTGGCGTGCCGCATCCGGAACCGAAGATCGATCGCGCGCCACGGGTCGGCTGCCAGCGCATCACTCAAGGTAGCGACATGGTGGTCGTCGGGATGCATGAGGGGCTCAAGTTCCGCGAAGTCGACCAATTCGTCGCGCGGTTCGAGCCCAAGAAGTTCGAACATGGACGGCGACCAATAGATTTGGCGGGCGCCAATTTGCCAATCCCAGAGGCCGCAACGGCCCGCATCAAGCGCCGCGTCAATGGTATTGCGCGCATGCCGGTTGATGAGGTCTCCGGCATGCGCTCGAGCGGTCTGAATTTGAAAGGCAAGGCCCAGGATCAGGAGTGTGATGCTGGTGGTCGCAAATAAGCCGGCAAGCAGGAACGATGATCGGCGCCAGTTGGCAAGCGCTTCGGCCTTGGGTTGAACGATGATGAGGCGCCCAAGAGGGAGTACCAAGGGGCGAACGACCATCACATCGTCGCTCTCTTCCAAGATCGTAGTGGGCGATATCCTTGGCGAGGGTGCAACAATTCCTTGCTTTTCGGGAAGCCCCAAGACCGCATCGAGTTTTCGTCCGATAGCGCCGCGCGTTTCGCTGCGGGGGAGGGCGGCCACGATGGTGCCGCCGATGTCGGTCACATAGGTGGTGCGGCCGAGCAGCAGGGTCGCCGGCGGCACTCCGAGATCGAGAACCGATTGAACGATGGTGGTGAGGTCGCCCGGTTCTGTTCGAATGCGGTGGTTCAGATCGTCGTCAATGGCGGCAGCGATCAGTGCGAGCTCATTCGCCGTATCATGTAGCGCTTCGTTGCGGCCATTGATCGTCTGAAGAACCACGCCCGTTCCAAGCACCCCTAAGAAAGCAATGATCAGGGTTGGCACAAGGCGTCTTAAGTAGGGTTCAAGATGCTCGAGGATCGTCTCCATCGAGGGACTAGACGCCGCTAACATACCCCGCTTACCGATGGGACGAATCCGTCCATCAGCGCTGGGCGCGAAGTTGCGCTCCATCGCCGGTTACTCCCGGAATGTATATGAGTCCATTCCGAAGCGGCCCCCCCGCCTCGAATCATCCAAAATAGAATCGATTTGCCGAATCGCGTCTAGAGTCCGGCTGCCCGGATTGAGGAAATATTTCGTTAACGTATTAGGATCGAAGTCATAACAGTGACCGGTCGACGATATCGCGGACGTCGGGGGAGAGATTGTTCGCGGAGGCTACGCGGCTCAGCGCGAGCCGCGCCTTTTCCCGCCGGACCGGTTCCAAGGCGCGCCAACTGCGGAACGCCGAGAGAAGCCGCGCCGCGACCTGGCTGTTGGTCGCATCGGTCTTCAACACGATGTCCGCGAGGAAGGTGTAGCCGGCCCCATCGGCCCGGTTGAACTGTGTGGGATTGCCGGTGGCAAAGGCGCCGACCAGTGACCGCAAGCGGTTCGGATTGGCCATAGCGGCACCGGCCGACGTGATGAGGGTCTCCACACGGGCAAGCGTGCCGTCCTCAGCAATGGTCGCCTGTAGGGCGTACCATTTATCGATGACGAGCGGATCATCATGGTAACGCGCGCGGAAGGCCTCCAAAGCTCGTTCGCGCCGTTCGCCGGCGTGTTGCGCGAGCACGCTCAACGCGGCCAGCCGGTCGGTCATATTGTCAGCGGCCTCAAATTGCGCCTCGGCAAGATCAAGTGCTGATGGCGCTCCTGGAGCCGCGATAAGATCGAGTGCGACGTTGCGCAGCGCCCTGCGTCCCGCCGAGACCGCATCGGGCGAGAAGGGCTGGGCCGGCACGAGGCGGTCGCGGATCGCCTGGAGTTCGCCGGCCAGCGATTGACCTATGGCCCGCCGTAGCGCGGATCGCGCCACAAAGATCGCGTCAGGGTCGACGTCGGTCGCAATTTCACGGGCGATATCGGCTTCTGTCGGAAGGGTCATCACGAGCGCTGCAAAGGCCGGATCGCTATCGGCCTCTTTAAGGACCGCGCTCAGCGCCGCGATGAGGGCGGGATCTTCGAGGGGCGGTAGCCCATCCCGCACCCGTCGCGTGGACTGGGTGAGGAGCCGGGTTGCGACCGTCTGAGCCGATTGCCAGCGGTTATAGGGGTCGTTGTCGTGACCTGCGAGGAACAGGAGATCCTGGTCACTCAGATTGGCCGAGATCTTAACCGGCGCTGAGAAGCCACGATTGAGCGAGGCGATCGGTCGCGTGGGATGGCCCGAAAACACGAAGCGATGCTTCAGCGCGTTGATCTCCAAGATCCCACTGGAGAGTTGGCCGTCTTCGCTCAAAAGCGGTCGGTCGCGTCCGTCCTCGCCCACCAACCCAAAGGCAATGGGGATGACCATCGGCTGCTTCGACGGCTGGCCAGGCGTTGGATAAAGCGTTTGGGTCACATCCAACGTGACGGTGCCAGCACGCGCATCATGACGGACCTCCACCGCGATATCAGGCGTCCCCGATTGGCGATACCAGAGGAAGAACTGGCTGAGATCACGGCCAGAGACTTCGGCAAAACAGGCGACGAAATCCTCAATCGTTGCCGCATCGCCGTCATGGCGGGAGAGATAAAGATCCATCCCCTGCTTGAAAATAGTGGGTCCTAGCAAGATTTTCAGAACGCGGATAACTTCCGCACCCTTTTCATAGACTGTTGCTGTATA
>JBAWYY010000111.1:0-8037 GCA_037143285.1 Alphaproteobacteria bacterium
GTGCCGCCGAGCCGAAGGCCGTGCCCTTGTCGCTGGTCACGCGTCTCGAAGAGGTCGCAGCCGACAAGATCGAGTTCTCCAACGGTCGTCATCTCGTGCAATATCGCGGCTCTCTCATGCCGCTCGTCCATGTGAATGGCGACGTGCGTGTGCGCACCGAAGGCTCGCAGCCGCTGCTGGTATTCTCTGACGCCGGGCGCTCCATGGGCTTGGTGGTCGATGAGATCGTCGACATCGTCGAAGATGCCCTCAATATCGAGGTGTCTTCCGATCGTCCGGGCATCCTCGGATCGGCTGTGATCAAAGGGCAGGCGACCGAAATCCTCGATATCGGTCACTTCCTGCCGCTTGCCTTCGAAGATTGGTTCCGCCGCAAAGAAATGCGCGCGGAAGCGCTAACCAAGCGCCTCCTGTTCGTCGATGACTCGCCCTTCTTCCGGAACATGCTGACCCCCGTCTTGAAGGCGGCCGGGTACCAGGTGACCACGGCATCGGCCGCTCGCGAAGCCCTCGACCTGATCAAGGGTGGCGAGAAGTTCGATATCGTCGTCTCGGATATCGAAATGCCCGATATGAACGGCTTTGAGCTTGCCGAAGCCCTGCGCGCTGACCATCGCCTCCTCGGCCTCCCGGTCATCGCCCTGTCATCCATGACCAATCCGGCGGCCATCGAGCGCGCTCGTGTCGCCGGCTTCCATGACTATGTGGCGAAATTCGATCGTCAGGGCCTGATCGCGGCCCTGAAGGATACCGCCACCGAATATGCCAGTGCCGCGTGAGGGATCGTCCGATGAGCACCAAGAACGACGAAATCATTGAATATGTCACGGTCGTCATTGGCGACCAGCTCTTTGGTCTGCCGATCAGCCGCGTGCAGGACGTGTTCATGCCTGATCGCCTGACACGCGTGCCGCTGGCGCAGCCGGAGATCGCAGGCATCCTCAATCTGCGGGGTCGCATTGTGACGGCTATCGACATGCGCAAGCGGCTCGGATTGCCTAAGCGCACCGACGACAAGCCGGCCATGGCGGTTGGCATTGAATCGCGCGGCGAGAGCTACGGCCTTCTGATCGATGCGGTTGGAGAGGTCATGAAGCTCGCTACCTCAGGGCGCGAACAGAACCCAGTCAATCTCGACCGGCGTTGGGGACGCGTGTCCGGCGGCGTTCATCGTCTCGACGGCCAGTTGCTGGTGATTCTGGACGTTGACCATGTCCTTTCAATGGAATCCGAAGCCTTGGCTGCGTGATCAAACACGCAGCCTCCCGCTGCCGCACCTGTTTCAGTTTGTCTCCTCGGCGAGACCCGTGAAAGGTAGTTAACATGAAGACCTGTCTTGTGGTCGACGACTCCTCAGTGATCAGGAAGGTCGCTCGTCGCATCCTGGAAGGGCTCGGGTTTCAGATCCTTGAGGCCGAGGACGGACAGAAAGCACTGATGTGCTGTGTTGATGCGATGCCGGACGCGGTGCTGCTCGATTGGAACATGCCGGTGATGGATGGCTATGAGTTCCTTCGGGCGCTCCGCAAATTACCCGGCGGTGATGCACCGCGGGTCGTGTTCTGCACGACCGAGAACGATGTCGCCCATATCGCGCGAGCCATGCATGCGGGGGCCAACGAATACATCATGAAGCCGTTCGACAAGGAAATTGTCGAAGCGAAGTTTGCCGAAGTTGGTCTGATCTGAGTTGAAGTCCTGCGCGGCGGTGGGCCGCGCGTGTGCCGTGTTCGAGTGGTAGCGTCATGAGTCTAGCGTCCTTCTCCGGCTCCGCGCCTGGAGTGTCTACCCGGCCCGATGCCATCAAAGTGATGGTTATCGATGACGCCGTTGTCGTCCGGGGCCTAGTCGGTCGCTGGGTCGGCGAAGAGACTGACATGATCTGCGTGGCGGCGCATCGCTCCGCTCGCGACGCGATTGCGGATATGGATCGTCGCGACCCTGATGTCGTGATCCTCGATATTGAAATGCCCGATCTCGACGGCATTACCGCACTCCCGATGTTGCTTGAGAAGAAGCGCGATCTCGTGGTGATCATGGCTTCGACACTCACCCGTCGAAACGCTGAAATCTCTCTGAAGTGCTTATCCCTTGGCGCGGCCGACTATGTGCCGAAGCCCGAATCCAATGCGGGTGTCACCACGTCACCTGCGTTCCGTCGTGAACTGGTGGACAAGATTCGTGCCCTTGGCCGACGTAGACGGCCTGGTATGCGCCTGTCTGCGGGTTCAAGTCAGCCAGCTCCGGCGCCGTCAGTCCGCATGTCCTCGCCATCGATTGTGCCGGCAGCGGGCGCTCTGTCACTGCGCTCCTTTGGCTTGACCATGCCGAAGGTGCTGGTGATCGGCGCATCCACCGGTGGTCCGCAGGCTCTGACCACTGTGCTCAAGGGTCTTGGGCCGATCTTTGATCGGGCGCCGGTGCTGATTACGCAGCATATGCCCCCGACCTTCACCACGATCTTGGCGGAGCACGCCGCGAAGTCCACTGGACGGGCGGCTGCTGAGGCGAAAGACGGCGAGCCCGTCGTTGCCGGTCGGATCTATGTCGCCCCCGGCGGCAAGCATATGCGCGTGAAGCGCGAGGGATCTGCGCCGATCATTCAATTGGATGATGGTCCGGCGATCAATTTTTGTAAGCCGGCCGTTGATCCGCTCTTCGCGTCGGCTGCTCAAGTCTGGGGTGCAGCAACGCTCGCACTTGTGCTCACCGGCATGGGCCATGACGGCGCAGATGGCGCCGGCACAGTGGTCGCATCGGGCGGCAGTGTCATCGTTCAGGATGAGGCGAGCAGCGTCGTCTGGGGCATGCCAGGTGCGACCGCTCAGGCTGGCCACGCCTCTGCTGTCCTGCCGGTCGACAACATCGCCGCGAAGATCGTCCGCGTTTTCCAGGGGGACCGGTCGTGACGCCAGCCGATTACGAATTCCTCCGCAGCTTCCTGAAATCCCGCTCGGGATTGATGCTGTCGAATGACAAGCAATATCTGATCGAAAGCCGGCTTTCTCCGATTGCCCGCAAGCAGGGGATGAGCGGGATTTCGGAACTGGTCAACAAGCTCAAGGCACCTGGTAGCGAGCAACTCGCTGTTCAGGTCACCGAGGCGATGACCACTAATGAGAGCTTCTTCTTTCGAGACAAGATCCCCTTCGATCACTTCAAAGATGTGATGCTGCCTGCTCTCATGAAGGAGCGTGCAGCCAAGAAGCACCTTCGCATCTGGTGCGCCGCGGCCTCGACAGGTCAAGAACCCTATTCCCTGGCGATGATCCTGAAGGAAATGGGACCCGCTCTTGCCGGCTGGCGCATCGAGATCATTGGCACAGATCTCTCATCCGATGTTCTCGACCGCGCGAAGGCTGGCGCCTATTCACAATTCGAAGTTCAGCGCGGGCTGCCGATCCAGTACCTGCTCAAATACTTCACTCAGAACGGTGACCAGTGGACAATTGCGCCCGAGATCCGCGCGATGGTTCAATATCGGACCTTGAATCTGCTCAAGGATTTTTCGGCGCTCGGCCAATTCGACATCGTCTACTGCCGTAACGTGCTGATCTACTTCGATCAGCCGACGAAGATCGACGTCATGAACCGGATCGCGAAAATGATCCCGTCCGACGGCTACTTCCTGCTTGGCGCTGCCGAGACGGTGGTAGGCCTTTCGGACGCGTTCAAGCCGCTTACCGATAAGCGCGGGCTCTATGTCACAACAGGCGGCAAAGCTGCGACATTGGCGCCCCCGAAACTCTATGCCATTGCGGGTGGACGCGAATAAACTAACGGGATGCGACTGCATTCTGTTAGCGCTCTCGCGCGATGATCACCGACCCCATATTTTATCTCGCCGCAACCCCGGCGGTGTTCCTGCTCGGCCTGTCGAAGGGTGGGTTTTCCGGCGTCGGCATTTTGTCGATGCCTCTCATCGCGCTCGTGATTCCGCCGGTGCAGGCCGCTGCCATCATGCTGCCGGTGCTGATGGCGCAGGACGTCGTGACGGTCTGGAGCTATCGCAAGACCTGGGACAAGGCGAGCCTGACCCATCTCGTTCCCGGCGCACTCTTGGGGATCGCAGCCGGCTATGTTTTCGCGACCGTCGTGCCCGAATCTGTCGTGCGCGTTCTCATCGGTCTCATCGCGATCGGTTTCTGTCTCGATCACTGGGTGAGGCCCTCCGCTGCGGGTCTCGCAGCGCGGCCCCATGACTGGCGATCAGGCACCATTCTCGGTGCAGCCTCGGGCTACACGAGCTTCGTCATCCACGTGGGTGGCCCACCGTTTAATATGTACACGATCCCTCGCGGTCTCGACCGGGACACCTTCGTGGGAACGGCGGCGGTGTTCTTTGCCTTCGTCAATCTTGTGAAGCTGCCAGCCTTTTTGGCTCTCGGCCAGATGAGCATTCCCAATCTCGCGACTGCAGCAGCGCTTCTGCCGCTTGCGATCGTCTCCAATCTTTTCGGGATCTGGCTGGTGCGCCGCGTGCCGGCTGAGTTGTTCTACCGGATGATTTACGCGCTGACATTTATCGTTGGTGTTGCGCTTTCGATCTCCGGCTTGCGATCGATGCTGATCGCTTCAGCTTAAGCGTGGCCTGCTTCGCTGGAGAGCATGGCCGGATCGATGCCAATCTTGCGGATCGCACGGTCATATTTCGTTCCGATATCCGCGCCGAACACGAGGTCGAGATCGGCCGGGCAGTGGAGCCACCCATTGGCCTGGATCTCGTTTTCCAATTGCCCAGGTGACCAGCCGGCATAGCCGAGCGCTAACACCGCATTGGACGGGCCGGCGCCGGTTGCCATCGCCTTCAAGATATCGAGCGTCGCGGTGAGGCAAATTCCTTCATCGATCGGGAGCGTCGAATTCTCGATGTAAAAGTCCGAGGAATGAAGCACGAAGCCGCGACCGGTCTCCACCGGTCCGCCCCGGAGTACCGAGACAGTATCAATGCGCGGCGGCAGCATGATCTTATGCTCGGCCGGGATGATATCGAGTTGAACCAGCAGATCCGAAAAAGACAGGTTTTGGGCGGGCTGGTTGACGACGATCCCCATGGCACCATCGCCGGAATGGGCACACATATAGATAACCGTGCGCGCAAAGCGGTCGTCACGGATGGTTGGCATCGCAACGAGCATCTGCCCGTCGAGATAACCTTCCATCCCACGTGTCGAGCGTTTGGCGGTACGAGGTGCCATGGCAATAAGCTAACGCGGAACCAAGACTAAGGCTACTGGGAGACATGCCAATCGCGAACATTCACGTTTCGTCGACGCGAACGTGTCATCGGGCGATGCCCTCTTCACCGGATCGTGGCTGGTTCAAACGATAGCTTCGCCGTAAACCACCTCAATGATCAGTCGCCGCATTCTTCTCGCCAGTCCCCTCGTGTTTGCAAGCAGCCCTGCTTTTGCCGGATATGCCGCAAGTGCCTGGTCGCGCGACACGAAATCCGGGGTGCGGTTGATTGCCGGTCCGATCAGCGCCAAAGCCAACATCCTGAATGCCGGTATTCATGTTGCACTCGACGGCAACACCAAAACCTATTGGCGCACGCCCGGTGATTCCGGTGTGCCGCCGACTTTTGATTGGTCTGCGAGCGACAATGTGTCCGCGGTGACAGTGCGCTGGCCGGCGCCCAGGCGCTTCTCCGATGGGTCAGGCTTCTCCATCGGCTACAAGGCCGATGTGGTGTTCCCCCTTGAGGTATCGCCAAAGGATCCGAACCGCCCAGTACTGTTGGCCTTGGCGATGGACTATGCGGTTTGCGACACCATGTGCATTCCGGCCAAGGGCGCTGCGCGCTTGGCTCTCCTGCCTGGCGCCAGTCCGCCGCCGGTGATCGCTACCCTCTTTCAGAACCATGCCACGCGGGTTCCGACCTTGAATGCCAGAGGGTTCGGGCTCGAACTGACAGCTGTTGATCGCAGCGGCCCTCACCCGCGCATCACCTTGGTCGCGACGGTCCCTGCTGAGACCGGCGTTGATCTCTTCGCCGAGGGGCCCGATCCCACCTGGAACCTTCCCTTGCCGGACGCGCTTGATCAGGCAGGTCCCATGCGGCGGTTCAGTCTTGTCTTGGAGGGGGCACCTCGCGGTATTGACCCCTTAGAGCACCGCATCACCTATACGCTCACGGCGGGCGATCACGCATTCGAGAGTGCACTCGCGTCACGCTGATCGGGCTCGACGGCCTCATTGCGGACGCTTATGTAATGCGCGTCCAACAGCCGACCTCGCGCTGCCGTTTCGCTTATCCAACACTCAGGATCCACCCCATGACCATCAAGATCGGTGATCGCCTTCCCGACGCCACCTTCCGCACCATGACCGCAGACGGTCCGGCACCGAAGACCACCGAGGAGGTGTTTGCCGGCAAGACCGTGGTTCTCTTCGCCGTGCCGGGTGCCTTCACCCCCACCTGCCACAAGAACCATCTGCCTGGCTTTGTCGCCAAGGCTGACGAGATCATGGCTAAGGGCGTGAGCGCGATCTATGCCACCTCGGTCAACGACGTTTTCGTGATGGATGCTTGGCAGAAGGCGAGCGGGGCTGCCGGCAAGGTCGGCATGCTCGCCGATGGCAATGGTGACTTCGCTAAGGCCGTTGGCCTCGACAATGACAGCTCCGCTTTCGGCATGGGGATCCGGTCGAAGCGCTATGCGATGATCGTGAAGGACCGTGTGGTTACGTCGCTGGCCGTGGAAGACGCTCCCGGCAAAGCCGACGTTTCCGGCGCCGAGGCCCTTCTGAAGGCGCTCTGAGCTTAAAGCGCGACGCCCGCAAAAAACGGGCGTCGCATGCTCTGCCACCGGGGCTCCAGGCCACATATGCGGCTGGCTCTCAATGAGGCCCCTTAAGCGGAGGGCGCCTGCGGTTTGGCGATTTTGAACTCAGCCATGCCCTCTCGGGCGAGTTCGTCTGCGCGTTCGTTCTCCGCGTGGCCCGCATGGCCCTTGATCCAATGCCACGCCACCTCGTGACGGGCGACCGCTTCGTCAAGGCGGCGCCAAAGGTCCTCATTCTTCACGGGCTTCTTCGCGGATGTCCGCCAACCATTGCGCTTCCAGCCGTGGATCCACTGGGTGATGCCGTTCTTCACATATTCGCTGTCGGTGGTCAGGTCGACCGCACAGGAGCGTGTGAGGGCCTCAAGCGCGCTGATCGCGGCCAAAAGCTCCATCCGATTATTGGTAGTCTCGCCCTCGCCCCCTTTGAGCTCCTTCACCTTCCCGCCATAGGACAGGATGGCGCCCCAACCACCGGGTCCGGGATTTCCGGAACAGGCGCCGTCGGTGAAAATCGTCACGCGATTGCTCATGCGAGGCCATATTCTCCGGGAGAGGCAACACGCTGGTGAAAGCGGAGCTTGGCCAGATATTCGAGCGGGTCTTTGGGCGTCACCCGCGCGCCCGGCGGCACGTCGAGCCAGTCCACAAGGCGGGTCAAGAGAAAGCGGAGCGCTGAGCCGCGCGCGAGTAGGGGAAGTGCTGCTTGCTCAGGCCCCGACAGCGGCCGCACCGCCTGATAGCCCGCGAGCAAGGCCGAGCCCTTGGCAAAGTCGAAGGCGTGGGTGGCGTCGAAACACCAAGCGTTCAAGCAAATAGCGACGTCATAGGCCAGCAGGTCATTACAGGCGAAATAGAAGTCGATCAGGCCCGACAATTGGGAGCCAAGGAAGAACACATTGTCATTGAAGAGATCGGCGTGAATGATCCCCGCCGGCAGGTCCTTCGGCCAGAGCGGCTCAAGGGCTGCGAGTTCCTCAGTGATCGTGGCGCGCAGCCCATGAGCGACCGTATCGGCCCGGGAGGCTGCGCGATCGACCAGCGGCTTCCAGCCCGCAACTGACAGAGCATTGGGTCGCGGGATCGTAAACCCCTCTCCGGCCAGATGGAGTGTCGCAAGTGCCCGACCAACAGCGGCGCAATGGTGCACTTGCGGGCGGCGCACCCAGGTGCCTTCAAGGAAGGTGACGATGTCTGCAGGCCGGCCGGCCAAGTCACCGAGGGTCGCGCCATCGCGCAGGTGCACGGG
>JBAWYY010000112.1:0-8031 GCA_037143285.1 Alphaproteobacteria bacterium
GCGGCCAAAGACCTTGCCGTCGCGGGCAAGCTCGGTCCCGGCATCGTCGACGATCTTCATCTCCACCGAGAAGGGCGGATGGCCGGTGGTCTCTTTCACGTCGAGCCAGGCCTCGCCGGTGAGGTCCGCGACCTCAGGCTTGAGCGAGCAGACCGTGCCGAGCGGGCTCATTTCGGTCATGCCCCAGGCGTGCATGACCTCGACCTCATAGACATCGCGGAAGGTTTTGGTGACCGCGCGCGGGCAGGCCGAGCCGCCGATCACGACTTTCTTCAAATCGGGGAGCTTTTGGCCGGTTTGTTCGAGCGTTTGGAGGAGCATGAGCCAGACGGTGGGGACCGCGGCCGAATGGGTGACCCGGTAGGTGGTGAGAAGCTCGGCGATAGAGACGCCGTCCATTTTCGCGCCGGGCATGACGAGGGTCGCGCCCGCCATGGGGCCGGTGAAGGCGATCGACCAGCCGTTCGCGTGGAACATGGGGACGACGGGCATCATCACGTCGCGCGAGGAGAGCCCCAGCATGTCCGGCGAATTGGTCGCCATGGAATGGAGAATGTTGGAGCGGTGGGAGTAGACGACGCCCTTAGGGTTGCCGGTGGTCCCTGAGGTGTAACACATGCCAGCCGCTGTGTTTTCGTCGAAAGAAGCCCAGCGATAGTCGTCGTCCACCTCGCTGATCCAGCTCTCATAGGCAACCGCCCCGCGCAGCGTGGTCTCAGGCATATGGGCTAAGTCGGTGAGCACGATGAAGCGCTCAACGGCGGGCAATTTGTCCTGGAGCTTCTCCATTAAGAGCACGAAGCTCAAATCGAGGCAGATCATGCGGTCGCCGGCATGTTCGGCGATCCAGGCGATTTGCTCAGGGAAGAGGCGTGGGTTCAGCGTGTGATAAACGGCGCCGCGCCCAGTGATGCCGTACCAAAGCTCCAGGTGACGCCAGGTGTTCCAGGCAAGTGTGCCGACCCGGTCGCCAAGGCCGATGCCGTCTTTTTCCAAGCGCTTGGCGACGCGGAGTGCATTGCGGCGAATATCGGCATAGGTGGTCTCGACAATCGGCCCCTCGACGGAGCGCGAGATCACCCGACGTCCCCCGTGATAGGTGCCGGCATGGTCGATGATCCGGTGGATCAGCAAGGGCCAGTCCTGCATCAGTCCGAGCATAGGCATTTCCTCGTGTTTTATGGCCGTCCTGCGGCTCTTCGAGGCGGAGGTTAGCGCGCTCTCCGCTCGGAGCAAGCTAGACCTAATGCAGGGCGTTCATGTACATCCGGCGCTATGAGCATTTCATTCGACGCCATCGCCTTCGCCGGCGGCGGCAATCGCTGTTATTGGCAGGGCGGGTTTTGGGACGCGCTCAACGCTCGCCATCCGCAACGGCCCTCGATGGTGGTCGGGGTGTCGGCTGGCGCATTTCAGGCGGCCTTTTCCATTCTCGGGATCGGCGACCGCGTCCGAAAAGTCGTGATTGGCGCCTGCGAGGAGATCGAACAGGAAGTGGTCTGGTCGGAACTGCTGGCCGGGCGCTCGCCCTTTATCGTGGGGCGGCTCTATCGCGAACTCATTGAGGCGGTGTTTGGCCCTGAGGAAATGGCGGCGCTGAAGTCAGCGCCCGAGCTCCTCATCCAACTCACCCACCCGCCGCGACTCATGCCGGCGCTGGTCGCAGCCTATGGCGCCATTGGCGCCTATCAGATCGAGAAGGCCTTGACGGGGGCTGCCCATTCGCGCGCGGGCCGCTACCTCGGCCTCACGGCCTCGTGGGTCTCAAGCCACGCTATGACGACGCCTGCCGAGATGCGGGACGCGCTGATGGCAACAGCAACGGTTCCGCCTTTCATGCCCATCGGTCGTTTCGGTGGCCGGGCAGCGCTCGATGGCGGGCTTGTGGACAATCCCCCTGTCGACAAGATCTCGGAGGTCGAAGCCACGGGCGGGCGCACGCTTGTGCTTGCAACGCGTGCAAGTGCCAAACTGCCGGAAGCGCCCGGCCGCACCATCGTCAAACCCAGCATTCCCATTGTTGCCAGCCGCTTTGCTGTCACCGATGGCGCGGCGATCCAGCGCGCCTATGAACTCGGCCTCAAGGATGGCGAGGCTTTCGCGCGAGGGCTCAAAGCCTGACCCGAGGCCCTATTGCCGTTAAGGTCTTGCAGCTATTCTTAGGCCCTTGCCATGCAGGAGGCGTGCTTGACCGATATCACTCCTTCCGGACCCTGGGGTCCGCGCGCGGCCGCAAGCCTGCGCGAAGCGGAAGCAGCTGTCGCCCGCATGTCCGTGCCGCGGGTCGTGCCGGGAATGGGCGCGACGCCGGCACGATTCACGGGTCTTGCTGGCGAATTGACCGGCATCCTGCTGCGCGGCTTCGTCCTGCAATTGGTGACGCTGGGGATCTACCGGTTCTGGCTCACCACAGAAATTAGGCGCTTTTACTGGGGCCATACCAGCGCCGGCCCCGAGACCGTCGCCTATACCGGCACCGGAATGGAGCTTTTCAAAGGCTTTCTCTTCGCCCTCGCGATCATCGTGCCGATTAAGCTCATGGCCATTCTGATCGCCACTTATCTGCCGGCAGCCGACGTGATCACGTCCGTTGGCGTCTTTGTCGCCTTCCTCTTCCTCGGCCAATATGCTGCTTATGCCGGGCGCCGCTATCGCCTGGCGCGGACGTCATGGCGCGGTCTGCGATTGCGCATGACGGGATCAGCACTTGCCTATGCCCTCAAGGCCTTCGGATGGTCTGCCTTGGTAATCATGACACTTGGCCTCGCCTATCCCTGGGCCGCTGCCGCCCTTGAGCGGATTAAGATGCGCGAGACCTGGTTTGGCGACGCGCAGGGGTCCTTTAGCGGCGATCCGCTCGTCCTTTTCAGGCGAGGTTTCGCGCTGTGGCTCCTAGGGTTTGGCGTGCCGCTCGCGATCCTGATCAGCGCCGCACTTGCCATGCCGGTGGGTACTATTGGCCGCCTCACCGCAGCCCTCTTCGGCAACTCGACGCTCCTGCGGCTCGAGGACGCCGGAATTCTTTGGGCAGGTGCTGGGGCGATCATGTTAGGCCTCGTTCTGGTTCTGCTGGCCTATCCGGCTTTTGTTGCGATCTTGGCGCGCTGGCGCTTTGAGGGCATGGGCCTTGGCGGTTCGCGCCTGTCGAGTAGCTTCACCATCGGCCGGGCCTATCGGATCTATCTTCTCGGCTATCTCGGCATTTTCATCCTGGGGATGATCGGTTCCGCGATCTGGTCCGGCGTGTTGATCGGCGCGGCCGCTGGCTTTGCCGCAGTGGGCGGTCCGGTTCTCTCCGGCATCCTCGCGGTGCTGGGTTATCTCGGGATCATCGCAGGCTTTTGGATCTTGAAGAACATCCTCATCGACCTGCGCCTCTGGCGGGCGCAGGCGGAAAGCCTCGCCGTTCTCAATCTCGCGGCGCTCGACCATGTTGTTGCCAACAATGTCGATGCATCTGCCATGGGCGATAGCCTCGGCGATGCAGTCGCCATCGGCAGCGCTTTTTGAGGGAATGATGACGTCGCATTTTGCCACCTACTATGACGGCGTCACCAGCCGACGGCGCGAGGTGGAACTATCGTTACACCCGGACGGTCTTGCGCTGTTTGAGCGCGGCGGCGGCCGTATTGAGACCTGGCCCTATGCCTCGATAAGGCGGATCGAAGGGCTGCCGGGACCGGGTCTCGTCGTCACACGGATTTCAGAGCCTGCCTCATCGGCGGAACCGCGTCTGGAGATCTCCGATCTGGATTTTGCCTCCAATCTCGCGGCCCGCGCTCCCCTCACGCTCAGCAAGGGGCTTACGGCAAGACGTGAGCGACGCGCCGTCGTGCTCTGGGCCTTGGCCGCCGCTGCGTCGGTCCTCGCCGTTGTCTATTTTGGCCTGCCGGCGATCGCTTCTCGGCTCGCGGTCCTGGTCCCGCCCAGCCTTGAGATCAAACTCGGCGAGAGCATCGATGGGCAAGTGCGTTCCATGCTCAGCGATAGCCCGATGAAAGCCTGCGTGAACCCTGAGGGCGCCCGGGCGCTGAAGGAGATCGTGGACCGATATGAGCAGGCCGCGCAATTGCATGTGCCCCTCAGCGTCGTCGTGCTCGACCACCGCCTCGTCAATGCGTTCGCTCTTCCCGGCGGCCGCATCTACATCTTCCGTGGGCTGATCGATCGAGCGAAATCTGCCGATGAGCTCGCAGGCGTCCTCGGCCACGAAATCGGTCATATCCGCCATCGCCATGGGTTGCGATCAGCCATCCAGGCGGGCGGGCTTGGCTTTGTGCTCGGCACGGTCTTCGGTGACTTCGCGGGCGGAACCGCCATCGTGCTCGGCTCCCGCGCGCTGATTCAAAGCTCATTTTCCCGTGATGCGGAGCGGGAGGCCGATCTTTTCGGCGTCGATCTCATGCTCAAAACTGCCGGGGACCCGATGGGCCTTGCGCGCTTCTTTCAGGATTTCAACGCCGCGGACCCCGGCGCCTTTGCCTGGCTCGCATCCCATCCGGCCAATGCGGAACGCGAGCGCGCTATCCGCGAGGCGGTGGGACAAGCCCGCGCGCGCGGACCGGCGCTGAGCGCGATGCAATGGACAGCCTTGCGTTCGATCTGTCAGAAGACCGAGTGACCTTTCCTTAGAAAGCAAGAGCCCCGTGCGTCGCCGAGTCCTGGTCGAACCCACATCCCGTCTCGCGGTCTGGAGCCTGCGGATCGTCACGCTTGGCCTTGGGGTCACCGCAATTGCGATCCCACTTGCGCGGGCAGATTGGCTCGACGGCTTCCAGGGCCTCACCGTGATGGCCATTGGCTTTGTCATTGCGGCTCTTGGGCTCGGCATTGCGGTTCTTGCCGGCGTCGTCATTTGGATCACGGGTTACCAAGGGGCGCGCTATGCGGTGTTGGCCGCGCTCATCTCGCTCGCCATGTTGGCAGGCCCCGCAGCCCTTGGGGTCATTGCTTTGGGCTTGCCGCGGATCAATGACATCTCGACCGATACGCAGGACCCACCCCAGTTTGATGTGGTGGCCCGCGCGCGGCCGCGCTCGGCTAATTCAAGCGTCTATCCGAGAAGTTTCGCCGAACGCCAACGCACAGCCTATCCCCAAGTGCGCTCGCTCGACGTGGATCTTGCGCCCAATGATCTCAATGAAGTGGTGATGGAAGTTGTTGAGAACCACCGTTGGCGTGTTCTCGACCAAGTTGACTATACCGGTCCTGCCCAGGAAGGCCGCTATGAGATGGTCGCGCGCTCATTGTTGCTTGGCTTTCGTGACGACATCGTCATCCGTATTCGGGCGGTGAACGGCCGTGCACGCATCGATATTCGGTCTGCCTCCCGCTATGGGACGCATGATTTTGGCGTGAATGCGCGCCGTATTACCGAACTCTTGGACGAGTTAAGAGCCGGCGTGCGCCGCGCCCAGCGATCATGAAGGGAATGGCCGATGGCCTTGAGATTAGCGACCATACCGTTGTCGGAAGCCGAGATCATCGAGGGCATTCAGCGCTGGGTGACGATTGAGAGCCCGACCCACGATCCTGCCGGCGTCGAGGCTGTGCTCGACGAGGTCGAGCGCGATTTCGCAGGCCTTCCGGTCGTCATTGATCGGCGCGAAGGCATTGACGGCTATGCTGGGATCTTGAAGGTCGCGACCGCCGCGCCCTCCAACGAAAAGCCGATCTTGGTGCTCACCCATATGGATACTGTGCACCCCAAAGGTACGCTTGCCAGCCGCCTGCCGTTTCGTCAGGAAGGCGATAAGCTCTTTGGGCCAGGCCTCTACGACATGAAAGGCGGCGCCTATCTTGCCGTTGCCGGCTATCGCGCGCTGATCCAGTCGGGTGGTGAGACCGCTCGACCCATCGTGTTTCTGTTCACGCCGGATGAAGAAGTGGGAAGCCCGACCTCGCGGTTGGCCATTGAGGAAGAGGCGCGCAAAGCCGCCTATGTGCTGGTCACCGAGCCCGCGAGAGACGGCGGCCTCATTGTGACCGCCCGCAAGGGCGTCGGGCGTTTCACCATGACCGTTCGCGGCAAGCCCGCCCACGCGGGGGCGCGCCATCGCGATGGGATCAGCGCGATCCGTGAGATGGCCCATCAGATCCTGGCGGTTGAGAGCATGACCGACTATGAGCGCGGCATTACGACGACCATAGGGCTCGTGCGCGGCGGCTCGGCAGCGAATGTCATTCCGGAGACCTGCACCGCTGAGATCGATATTCGTTTTCCAACGCCCGCCATAGGAGCGGAGTTGGAAGCGCGAATCCTGGGACTGAAGCCTGTTGAGCGTGGCGCCTCCATCGAGGTCAGTGGGGCTTTGAACCGACCGGCTTACCCGAAGACTGCGATGATCAAGGGCCTCTTCGCCCATGCGCAACAGGTGGCGAGTGACATCGGCTTTGAGCTGCTTGACTGCCCGATGACCGGGGGTGGCTCGGACGGCAATTTCACTGCAGCCCTTGGGGTGCCGACCCTCGACGGTCTCGGCATTGATGGGGCGGGCGCGCATACGCTGGAGGAGCACGGTTTGGTTTCGTCGATCGTGCCGCGGGCCCGGCTGTTGGCGGGCCTTATGGAAACCCTCGTCTAGCGTTCAGAGACCCAAACGACGACGGGCGCCGCAGCAATCAGCTGTGGCGCCCGTTGTCGTTTGTCCCGAAGGAACGATCCGCGAAGAATGGTCGGAGTGGCAGGATTTGAACCTGCGACCCCCTCGTCCCGAACGAGGTGCTCTACCAGGCTGAGCCACACTCCGTCCTTCGCGGGAGCCGCTGTCTATCAACTTCCCCAATGCTATTCAAGCTGTTGATGCCGACGCTTTGCATCGCTATTGTCCGCCCGACTTGCGTCGCCCGCGAGTCACTTGGGTTGTCGTCTAATGGTAGGACTCGGGTTTTTGGTACCCGCTATCTAGGTTCGAATCCTAGCGACCCAGCCACTTTTCCCTGACTTGAACGAGATCATACCAGCCGCTCGCCGGTGAAGTCGTCGATGCGCGTGATAGCAGTTCATCGACCCTGCATGGCGCGCATGCGTCAGCGGGCAGTTCAGATGGCATCGACGCCCACCAGGAGGTGGCGAAGCGATGACGCGACCGGGAAACCGTAACCCAGTTCCTTCTCATAGGCACGCAGACGGCCTTCGCGATGATAGGTGCTGGAGTAGATGTCTGCCCCGATCATTTGGAGAGCGAGCGTTAGCGCTTGCAGCGCATCGTGCCCCACCGCGTCGCGGGTTTGGCGGCCCTCTGGCCAATGGGTCTCATATCGGCAGGTCCAGCATCGATGCCCGATCACCGGCTGATGAATATGGATATCGATCTCCACTTCGCCGTCACCGACGGAGAGGAATAAGCGGTGAGAAACGATGATCATGGCTCCCTCACCTGATGAGGGTAGGGATGGATTGGCCGCCCAATTCCTACCCAATCCATCCTCTCGCGCAATTCGTGCAATTTCCTATTTCTACACTTCAAAAGGCAAGTTGCACTTTCATGGCCCGCGTTCGGTCGCCGGCCTCCTCAAAGGCTTTGCGCGCATCGTTGAGCGCGAAGACCCCGGTCAAAAGCGGCTTCAAGTCGACCCGACGGCTGCTGATCAGTTCGACGGCAAGGGCAAATTCCTCGTGGAACCGAAAGCTGCCGCGCATTTCAATTTCCTTCGCAACAATCAGGTTTTGCGGGATGGCGATATCGCCGCCCAGCCCCAACTGCACGAGGACGCCCCGGGGTTTCAGCGCCTCCAGGCCCGCGCGCACAGCGCGTTCATTGCCTGAGGCCTCAAACTGTACGTCGAACCAGCCTTTGTTGGCGCTGTAGCCGGCGAGCGCCTCAGGATCGGTTGCAACATTGATGGTGCGGTCGGCGCCGAGCGCCGTAGCTTTGGCGAGCACTGCGTCCACCACATCGGTCACCACGATCTCGCGGGCGCCATGGAAGCGAGCGGCAACCAGGGTGAGCGCGCCAATGGGACCGCAGCCGGTAATGAGCACCCGCTTGTCCTGAAGCGAGCCCGCCCGCGACAGGGCATGGAGGACAA
>JBAWYY010000113.1:0-8023 GCA_037143285.1 Alphaproteobacteria bacterium
TGATATGATCGCGCTTGGCCTTGCCCATGGGGCCGCGCGCTTCGGCAATGGAGATTTCAACGCCAAATTGGGCAAAAGCCTCGACAAAGACGCCCATCGGCGCGCGCGACCCGAAATCGATGACTGTGCCGGCCCAGTCGAAAACCACTGCTTTGACGCGCATCACGCCACCCTCTGCCCATGTCCCATCAAGACCTAGCAGAGTGACGATATGATGTAACGGCGCTCGAGTTCTGACCCTAACCGATGAGCGCTTGAATTGCGTCGGGAATGGCGATGCCCTTGGCTTCAGCTGCCGCTCGCAATGACAGACGGCGGGCGCCGGGGAGCCGCGTTCCGTCCTGCCCCTCAATAGCGTCAGCCAATTGCATCATGCGATCGGCAAAGTGCCCATGGCCGAAGCCCTCGGGGTCGATGGCAAGGATCAATTGGCCGGTACCTGGAGGCGGCCCCTTTTCGTCCAGGAAGGACGAGGCCTGGAACGATAGATTGGCACCGACAAGCGCTGCCGAGAGCACTTCCACCATCAAGGCAAGCGCAGTCCCCTTTGCGCCGCCAAGCGCCACCATGGTGCCTTTGAGCGCGGCATCGGCGTCGGTAGTCGGGCGCCCGTCTGTGTCGAGTGCCCAGCCCTCGGGGATCGGCTCGCCCCGCTGTTTGGCGGCCACCACATTGCCGCGCGCCACGACCGACAGCGCGAGATCGACAACGATGGCGGGACGACCGGTGAGGGGTGCGGCAAAGGCAATGGGGTTGGTACCGTAAACCGCGCGCTTGCCGCCGGCGGGCGCAATGGCTTCGGGCGTATTGGCATAGAGGATCGCAACCAAGCCCTGGTCGGCGAGCATTTCCACGTGATGACCCAGCGCGCCGGCATGGTTGGAATGGCGGATGGCGGCAGCCCCGATCCCGGTTTCGCGGACGAGGGCCGGGAGCTCGGCCAGTGCCCGGTCGATAGCCGGATAGGCGAAGCCCGATCGCGCGTCGATGGCGAGGAGCCCGGCCCGGGGTCGCGTCACTTCGGGTTCGGCTTTGCCGTCGATCTTGCCGGAGGTGAGCATGCCCAAATAGGTGGGGATACGGGTAAGGCCATGACCTTTCAGGCCATCAGCTTCGGCCGCGACCAGTGCTCTGGCAACGGATGCTGAAGCCATGGGGCTTGCGCCATGGCGTTCAAAGAGCGAGGCAATTCGGGCGCGGGCTTCGGCAAGGGTAAGATGCATGGCAGGAGGTCCGACGATAAGGCCTACAGCCCCTATCACTGCACGGGTTCGACCACCAGCACCGTACCCTCAATGCTGGCGACCCGAACCCGAGCGCCGGAGGCGCAATCGGGACCGGCAACCGCCCAGACGGAATCGGCGATCCGAACCCGCCCGCGCCCGGCACTGATGGGTTCTTCCAAGACGAAGTCGCGGCCAACCAGCGATTCGAGCCGGCGATTGAGGTTTGGCTGTTCGCTTTCGGCTTCATTTGAGCTGCGTGCGAATCGGAACCAAGCGATGACCGAGACGAGGGCGAGGCAAGAGAAAACGAGGACCTGGATTTGCCAGCCCGCTGGGATCAAAAGGAAAATCACGCCGGTTGCGGCAGCGGCTAGCCCGATCCACAACAGAAATGTGCCGGGAATGATGATCTCAGCGGCAAGCAGGGCCGCTCCGAGCGCGAGCCAAGCCCAAGCGCCAAGGGATGCGACCGCGGACATGATCATGGCGTTGTCCCGCCGCCTGTGGTGGGTACGCTGCCCGGGCGGGTGAAGCGTTCGTTGCCCGCGCCGAAGGTGCCCTTGGCGATCTCGGCGATACCGGCGAGCGAGCCGATAATGCCCGTGGTCTCCATGGGTAGGATGAGAACCTTCTGATTGGGCGCCGAGGCAAGCGCCTCAAGGGCTTTCAGATATTTCTCGGCGACGAAGTAGTTGACCGCCATCGTGTCGCCCTTCGCAATCGCGTCCGACATCATGGTGGTGGAAGCGGCGTCGGCCTGAGCGCGGCGCTCGCGGGCCTCCGCGTCGCGGAAGGCGGCCTCCTTGCGCCCCTCAGCCTCGAGAATCTGCGCTTGCTTCTGCCCTTCTGCCCGCAGAATTTCGGACTGGCGCTGACCTTCGGCCTCAAGGACCACCGCGCGTTTCTCGCGCTCGGCCTTCATCTGCCGGCCCATGGCCGCAACGAGATCGGCAGGAGGGACAATGTCTTTGATTTCGATGCGGTTGACCTTGATGCCCCAGGGAGAGGCTGCCTGGTCGACCACGCGCAAGAGGCGCTCGTTGATCTCATCGCGGTGGGACAGGAGCGCATCCAGATCCATGGAACCCATGACGGTGCGGATATTGGTCATCGCGAGATTGAGAAGTGCGGTCGCGAGATTGGTGATCTCATAGGCCGAGCGGGCGGCATCCAGAACTTGGAAAAACGCGACGCCGTCGACGGTCACCTTGGCGTTGTCCTTGGTGATCACCTCCTGGCTTGGTACGTCTAGCACTTGTTCCATCACATTCACCTTGTGACCGATGCGGTCGATGAATGGGACGATGAGGTTCAAACCGGGCTTTAGGGTCCGCACGAAGCGACCGAAACGCTCCACCGTCCAGTGATAGCCTTGGGGAACCGCTTTGACGCCGGACGCGATGACGATAATGGCGAGAATCGCAAAAGCGAGGATCGCGATATCAGAGCCAATCAGGAACGACATTCTATCCCCCGTTCAGGCCAAGACGCCGCGCTATAAAAGCGCGAACCCACATCACATGGGGTTCAAACCATAGGGCGCGCAAGGGGCGGGGAGCCCAAACGCTACTCACTGAGGGTCAAAACGAAAAAGGCCGCCCGAAGGCGGCCTTTCCACAACCCGGGAAGGGTTGATGATATCAATAGCGGGCCGAAACCGGGGCCGGGCCAGTCGAGAACAGGTAGTTCAAGGTGGCCTTCACAACGTGAACGTCCGAGCGGGTGCGGTAGATCGCGGAGCCCGGGCCGGCATTGGTGGTGTAGTTGCCGAACCAGTTGTAGTTGTACTCGGCGCCGATGGTCCAGTTCTGGGCGATGGCGTATTCGATACCTGCACCGAGGAGAAGGCCGGCGCGGGTGGTGTTGGACGAAACGCGGACCGCAGCGGGGTCGGTCTGCGAGTAGTTGATGGTGCCGATGGCGAGACCAACCTTACCGAAGAACAGGGCGCGGTCGGCGGTGACGCCGGCGCGGGCCGAGATGTTGGCGAGGAAGGGGTTCGACACGCGGAAGGTGTCGATGCCGCCGATGGTGGTCAGGCCAGCCGGGGTGCCGAAGCGCGACGACAGCGAGGAGAGCGAGCCCGAAGCTTCAACACCAAGGAGGAAGTTCGGGGTTGCCATCCAATTGTAGCCGAGCTGGATGCCGCCGAGGAAGCCCGAGGGCGAACGCGAGAAGCTCTGACCGATAAGGCCATCGTAAGGGGCGACGCCGCCCGTCTCGCGGTAACCCGAGGACAGGAAGTTCGCACCGAGGTGGCCACCCAGGTAGAAGCCGGTCCAGTTGAAGGTCGGCGAAGCAACGCTGGCGGCGATCGGGGTACGGGCCGAACCGAGGTCAGCGGCCTGAGCGGTGGTGGCGAGTGCGGCAAGCGCGGCACCGGAGAGAAGGATCTTCTTTATCATCATTCTCCTAGGAGCCTTTGAGGCATCGGAACGGCAGCTCAAAGCCACCTTTAAATCAAGCACAGCTGGTAGCGACTGACTTCTTGCCGCTTACTCACCCGAGCGGGACTTATTCTGCTTAGTCCAGAACTCCAACTCGATTGCTCACTCTTTAATAACATTCATAGCGCAATTGCAACCTAGACTCTGGGATTAGCCAAACGAAAAAGGCCGCCCGAAGGCGACCTTTCCACAACCCGGGAAGGGTTGATGATATCAATAGCGGGCCGAAACCGGGGCCGGGCCAGTCGAGAACAGGTAGTTCAAGGTGGCCTTCACAACGTGAACGTCCGAGCGGGTGCGGTAGATCGCGGAGCCCGGGCCGGCATTGGTGGTGTAGTTGCCGAACCAGTTGTAGTTGTACTCGGCGCCGATGGTCCAGTTCTGGGCGATGGCGTATTCGATACCTGCACCGAGGAGAAGGCCGGCGCGGGTGGTGTTGGACGAAACGCGGACCGCAGCGGGGTCGGTCTGCGAGTAGTTGATGGTGCCGATGGCGAGACCAACCTTACCGAAGAACAGGGCGCGGTCGGCGGTGACGCCGGCGCGGGCCGAGATGTTGGCGAGGAAGGGGTTCGACACGCGGAAGGTGTCGATGCCGCCGATGGTGGTCAGGCCAGCCGGGGTGCCGAAGCGCGACGACAGCGAGGAGAGCGAGCCCGAAGCTTCAACACCAAGGAGGAAGTTCGGGGTTGCCATCCAATTGTAGCCGAGCTGGATGCCGCCGAGGAAGCCCGAGGGCGAACGCGAGAAGCTCTGACCGATGAGGCCATCGTAAGGAGCGACGCCGCCAGTCAGGCGATAGCCAGACGACAGGAAGTTCGCGCCGAGGTGGCCACCGAGGTAGAAGCCGGTCCAGTTGAAGGTCGGCGAAGCGACGCTGGCGGCGATCGGGGTGCGAGCCGAGCCGAGGTCAGCGGCCTGAGCGGTGGTGGCGAGTGCGGCGAGAGCGGCACCGGCGAGAAGGATCTTCTTCATAGTCATTCTCCTGAGAGACTTTAGGGTCTCGGTTTGGCAGCTTGTCGCCACCTGTCGAAATTTGCGTCTGCGTGACCCGGTTAAACTCACTCCGGTGACTCACAAGCGCCGTGTTGTTGGGAGGATCAATACCCCATGAGCCAACCGATGCAAGCGCCGAAAGCTGATTTGAGCGTGAGGAGCCTCGTTTAAAACCATCTCGCTTGCCGCCTGTGGCCAAGATGCAACGATCTTGTTCATGTTGCCGGGATCTCAGCAACTGCGGGTTAACCATGGCTCTCTAAGCGTAATGATTCGTTTGCCATGTCCTGCCGATCAGTGAATGAACAGATTTGGGCGCCTGTGGCTACTTTGTGGCAATGAAGTGTCCGTTGGTAGGCAGACCCTGCTTACGGCTGAGTTGAGGCGGCTTCTTCTTTTCATTACTCTTATCATTCGAGTTTGTTTCCAGTCGCTAAGGACCTTCCGCCTTGACCCTTTCGCCCTATGACGTCGATCTTGATAAAAACCCCGCCAATTATCAGTCGCTGACCCCGGTTACATTTTTGGAACGCTCGGCCAGGGTCTTTCCAGACCATATCGCGATCATTCACGGATCGTTGAAGCGGACTTATGGCGAGTTCTATGCGAGGTCGCGCAGGCTGGCTTCGGCGTTGGCACAGGCGGGAATCAAACGCGGCGATACGGTCGCTGTCCTCCTCGCCAATACGCCGGCCATGCTCGAATGCCATTATGGGGTGCCCATGACCGGGGGCGTGCTCAATACGCTCAACACCCGGCTTGATGCGCCGATCATTGCCTTCTCGCTCGACCACGGTGAAGCGAAGGTTTTCATTGTCGACCGCGAGTTTGCCACGCTCGCCAAGGATGCGCTTGCCCAGTGCAAGGTGAAGCCACTCGTTATCGACTATGACGATCCCGCCTATGATGGCCCGGGCGAGCGACTAGGTTCTGTCGAGTATGAGGATTTCATCGCCAAGGGGGATGCTGCCTATGACTGGCAGCGCCCAGCGGACGAATGGGATGCGATCTCTCTTAATTATACATCCGGGACGACGGGCAATCCCAAGGGCGTCGTCTACCACCATCGCGGCGCCCATTTGCTGGGGCTCGGCAATGTGGTCACCGGCAATATGGGCAAGCACCCCGTCTATCTGTGGACGCTGCCGATGTTCCACTGCAATGGCTGGTGCTTCCCTTGGTCCATCTCGGTTGCTGCCGGCACTCATGTCTGTCTGCGTTGGGTGCGGGCCAAGGCCATGTATGACGCCATCGCCGAGCACGGGGTGACGCATCTTTGTGGCGCGCCCATCGTGATGAGCCTCCTTCTGAATGCGCCGGAGGCCGAAAAGCGGCCGCTACCGCACGTGGTCTCGTTCTTTACCGCCGCGGCGCCGCCTCCCGAGGCAGTCCTTGGCGCTATGAAGACAGCAGGCTTTGATGTGACCCATCTCTACGGGCTGACCGAGACCTATGGTCCGGCGGTGGTCAATGATTGGCACCGAGATTGGGACAAGCTCGCCGGCGCCGACTATGCGACCCGCAAGGCGCGCCAGGGCGTGCCCTATTCGGTGCTTGAGGATCTGACCGTGATGGATCCCTCGACCATGACCAAGGTGCCGGCCGACGGTCAGACCATGGGCGAGGTGATGTTCCGCGGCAATGTGGTGATGAAGGGCTATCTGAAGAACAAGGCTGCAACCGAGGAGGCCTTTGCCGGGGGCTGGTTCCATTCCGGCGATCTCGGCGTGCTGCACGCCGATGGCTATGTACAGCTCAAAGACCGCTCGAAGGACATCATCATCTCGGGCGGCGAGAATATCTCGTCCATTGAGGTGGAGGATGTGCTGTTCAAGCACCCCTCCGTTCAAGCGGCAGCCGTGGTGGCCCGCCCGGACGAGAAATGGGGCGAGACCCCCTGCGCCTTCGTGGAGCTGAAGCCAGGCGCAAGTGCCACCGAGGCGGAGATCATCGCTTGGTGCCGTCAGCACCTCGCAGGTTATAAAGTGCCGCGCACGGTGGTGTTTATCGAGATCCCGAAAACCTCCACCGGCAAAATCCAGAAGTTTAAGCTCCGGGATGTGGCGAAGGCCTTGTGACGGCAAAACCGTCTTTTGAGACGTGCCCCTCTTCCCTCGCGCGCTCGGTGATTCAATAGTACGCCCCAATGATAACGGCGTCGCTTCAAGGCGCCGGTTGCGGGGATATGCCAATGGATGCCGATGTTATCGTCGTGGGCGGGGGGCTCGCCGGCCTTGTTGCGACAGCTGAGCTTGCCGATGCCGGGCGCAAGGTGATTCTGGTTGACCAAGAGGGAGAGCAGAACCTCGGGGGTCAGGCCTTCTGGTCCTTCGGCGGGTTGTTCTTCGTCGACAGTCCCGAACAGCGGCGCATGGGGATCAAGGATAGCCTCGATCTCGCTTGGCAGGATTGGCAGGGGTCCGCCGGTTTTGACCGCGCCGACGATGTCTGGGGCCGGAAATGGGCCGAGGCCTATGTCAATTTTGCCCATGGCGAGAAGCGCTCTTGGCTGCACGCCCAGGGCATGCGCTGGTTTCCGCTGGTCGGTTGGGCTGAGCGCGGCGGCGGGCTTGCAACCGGTCACGGCAATTCCGTGCCGCGCTTCCACGTCACTTGGGGCACGGGTCCCGGCACGATCGCACCCTTTGAACGCCGCGTGCGCGAAGCTGCTGCCAAGGGGCTCGTGACGTTCAAGTTCCGCCATCGGGTGACAGGCTTCAGCCGCAGCGCGGGGATGATCGATGGGATCGAGGGCGAAGTACTCGAACCGACATCAGTTGCCAGGGGGCAATCGAGTTCGCGCGTTGTGGTCGGCTCTTTCGCGTTGAAGGCTCAGGCGATCCTGGTCACTTCCGGCGGCATTGGCGGCAATTTCGATCTCGTGCGTAAGAATTGGCCGGCGCGTTTGGGCACGCCGCCGTCGCGGCTCATTTCCGGTGTGCCGCAGCATGTGGACGGGCTGATGCAGGGGATCACGGAGGCGGCAGGCGGCCGCCTCGTGAACCGCGACCGTATGTGGCACTATGTAGAAGGTGTCAGGAATTGGGATCCGATCTGGCCGCACCACGGCATTCGTATCCTACCGGGGCCCTCGTCCGTCTGGCTTGATGCCACGGGCAAGCGCTTGCCGGCGCCGAATTTCCCGGGCTTCGATACGCTCGCGAGCCTCGAACATATCATGCATTCGGGCCACGACTATACCTGGTTCGTGCTCTCCCGCTCGATCATCAAGAAGGAGTTTGCGCTTTCAGGCTCCGAGCAGAACCCCGACCTCACCGGCAAGAGTATCTCAGGCGTTCTCAAGCGCATCGGCAAGGGGATCAATCCGCCGGTCCAGGCTTTCATGGACAAGGG